>SKND01000135.1 GCA_007120695.1 Bacteroidales bacterium
ATACTCTTTTTCTGGGTTGCAAGGATGATTATGGCCGGATATGAGTACCCCGGTGAGAAGCCCTTTAAAAATGTTTACCTTACCGGAATTGTAAGGGACAAACAGGGACGGAAAATGTCCAAATCACTCGGAAATTCACCAGAGCCGCTTGAACTGATACAAAAATACGGTGCCGACGGTGTAAGAGTGGGTATGCTTCTCTGTTCGCCGGCTGGCGGCGACCTGCTGTTTGATGAGAGTCTCACAGAGCAGGGGCGTAATTTCTCAAACAAAATATGGAACGCCTTCAGACTCGTACAAAGCTGGCAGACTGACGATACCATTAAGCAGCCCGTACACGGGGCCAGGGCGGTTGAGTGGTTCGACTCCAGGCTCAGTGAGGCTATTGTACGCCTGGACAGGCTGTATAAGCACTACAAACTGTCGGAGGCGCTGATGCTTGTGTACAAGCTTTTCTGGGATGACTTCTCCTCCTGGTATCTTGAGATTATCAAGCCTGCCTACAAGCAGCCACTCGATGAGGAAACCTATAAGGCAACTGCCCGGTTTTTCGATAAACTTCTGCGGCTGCTTCATCCGATTATGCCATTCATTACCGAGGAGCTCTGGCAGAGGCTTGAAAAGAGGGGAGAGAAGGAGAGTATTGTGAATGCCTCAATGCCTGTGGCAGGAAAGACTGATAAAAGCATGCTATCAGGTTTCAGTATTGCGATGGAGGTAGTAAGTGCAATCCGTACAATAAGGGCAGAAAAGAATATTCCACAGAAAGAGGAACTTGCTTTGGTGGTTAAGGTCGGGGCGGAGAGCGGACTTCCCCCTTTCGGTGAGGTTATTGCCAGGCTGGCGAATCTTTCTGCGATAAGCGAAACAGAAGATAAACCGGACAATGCCGTGTCGTTCATGGTGGGGACAACAGAATTCTATATACCCATGGAAGATCAGCTCGATATTGAGGCCGAGGTGGCAAAGATCACCAAAGAGCTGGACTACAACAGGGGATTTTTGGCCTCGGTCATGAAGAAGCTAGGTAACGAGAGGTTTGTGAATAATGCACCAGAAAAGGTTGTTCAGAACGAGATGGCCAAGAAGGCCGATGCCGAAAGCAAGATCGCTGCTCTTGAAGAGAGGCGTAAAAGCCTGATGTAATTGCCGGGGGCCTCTGATTAGAAATGTCAGACTTTGCAGACGGACTCTCATTCGTGCAACCCAGGTAAATAAACCATAAGTTCAGGATAATAGCCATTGTTATATAACATGTCTCCACACGTTAAAAGTCATGTTTTTGGCCGTATGGAGTGTGTAATTTTATTATATGATACGAACCTGCTTTTATGGTTAACTTTCTAAATACGGAAAATATGCATGATTCGGAAATTCTTATGAACCCGAATGAACTGGTTCGGTTTCTGAAAAAGCCGGCTGACGAATTTACCCGGCATGATATTGTAAGGTTTATCGGCGAGAACCGTATTAAGATGCTTAATTTTCGCTATGTTGCTGATGACGGCAAGCTAAAGACCCTCAACTTTGCAATCTCAAGCAAGGCGCATCTTGAGGCCATCCTTACACAAGGGGAAAGGGTTGACGGGTCAAGCCTCTTCTCATTTATTGAGGCCGGATCATCTGACCTGTACGTGATTCCGAGATACCGTAGCGCCTTTGTAAATCCTTTTACCGAAGTACCAACCCTTGATATTCTCTGTTCGTTCTACAACAGCAGCGGACAGCCGCTCGAGAGCGATCCGGGGTATATACTGCGCAAAGCACATAAGGATTTCTTTGATAAAACGGGCCTCTCCTTCAAGGCAATGGGTGAGCTGGAATACTACGTCAACAGTTCCCGTCACGATTTCTTCCCGCCAACCGACCAGAAGGGGTATCATGCATCAGAGCCGTATGCCAAATTCGAAAAACTCAGGACAGAGGCATTGCTGCTGATAGCGAAAACAGGGGGCAGGACCAAATACGGTCATGCCGAGGTAGGCAGTTTTACGCGGGATGATCAGCTTTTTGAACAACATGAAATTGAGTTTCTGCCCTGCAATGTTGAAGATGCGGCCGATCAGCTTGTTGTTGCCAAATGGATATTGCGGATGCTTGCATACAGGTATAATGTCGAGATAAGCTTTGCCCCGAAGATAACTGTCGGTAAAGCCGGTAGCGGCATGCATGTGCATGCAATGCTTGAGAAGGACGGACTGAACATGATGACCGGTGATGGAAAGCTAAGTATGCAAGCCAGGAAGATGATCGCCGGCTGGCTTGATTGTGCATCAGCACTTACAGCCTTCGGTAATACCATTCCCACTTCATATCTGCGACTGGTTCCGCATCAGGAAGCACCGACAAATATCTGCTGGGGTGACCGCAACCGCTCCGTCCTTGTACGTGTACCGCTGGGATGGCTTGGCGGGAACAATATGATAAATGATGCCAATCCATGTGAGTGCAGCGATCACGGAACCTTTGACGGGAAACAGACCGTCGAATTCCGGTCGCCTGATGGTTCGGCTGATATCTATTTGCTGCTGGCGGGACTTGTGGTTGCGGCGCGTCACGGACTGGAGATGGAGAATGCACTTGACATTGCCGGTGAACTTTATGTTGATGTCAATATTTTCATGGAAGAGCATAAAGATAAACTTGCCCGGCTGAGGGGCCTGCCTGATTCGTGCTGGGAATCTGCAGATGCGCTTGATCAGAAAAGGGATGTTTTTGAAAAGAACGGGGTTTTCCCGTCAGGTGTGCTGAAGAATGTTATAACCAGGCTTAAGTCTTATGACGATAAAAATTTGAGCGAGAGGCTATACGGGAATAATGATGCCATAAGGGAGCTGGTAATTAAATATATTCACTGCAAGTAGAGGATAATTCCGGAGATTAATCTCTCTCAGGTTATATGGTTTGCTATAAAAAATCCCGGGTTTTTGGCCCGGGATTTTTAGTAAACTGTGAAGCAGGATTTAAATTATAGTTATTGATTTGTCTTTATAGAACGGGAACAAAAACCTTTTAGTATTCTCTGATCTTGATATTTCTGAACCAGACGTCATCGCCATGGTCCTGGACTCCTATAACTCCTTCGATATACTTGCCGAACAGTTCCACATCAAACTTGCTCTCTTCAACCATTTCATCCCATGCGGGAGTGCCGAGATGATATTCAAGAACATCTTCACCATTTTGACGATGGAAAACCGAGCCGCGGTATACAATGATCTCCGCCTGGTTCCATTCGCCTACCGGCCTGGTGTTTTGGGGAACTGCAGGAATTATGTCATAAAGCGATGCAGCTTTGCGGTTGCCGTCAACACCACGGTCAGCATCGGGATGCCGGTCGTTGTCAAGAATCTGGAATTCGGGAGCAGTATGCCATATCGGCCTGCCCTCAATTTCCCGTCCGAGATAGAAGATCCCGCTGTTACCGCCTTCTGATACTTTCCAGTCTATCTTAAGATGAAAATCCTGGTAGGTACCATCATAAATTATATCGCCGCCCCGGCCGCCTGCCTCACCTGTACCGGCACCAATGCAGCGAAGAGTTCCGTCTTCAACCACCCAGCCGGATTCAGGAAAGGAATCGCCGTTATATGAGCGCCATCCTGTTGTAGTTTCGCCATCGAAAAGGAGTATGAAGCCTTCTTCTCTCTCCTGCTCTGTCAATGTATTGGGTGCCGCTTCGGTAACTTCAGCAGTGCGTTCTGTCTGTGTTCCGCATGCAAAAGTTACGGCCATGATAAGTATAAAACTTAAAAGAACAGCTAACTGTCTTATTTTCATTGTTGGTTTTGTTTAGATGTTAATAATGTATTTAAATATTGATCTTTACAATACCGTTCTTACTGAAACGACTGCCCACCGGTTGTTAGATACGGGGGCAGTCGAGTTATAACAAAATGTTATCAGCTTATGGCATTGCAGGAAGTCTCCATCCGCTCCTGTATGGCCTGTTGATCAGGTCAGATGCAAATTGCTGTGCATTCATATGATCTGTCCATGTCTTGGCAAAAGTCGGGTGACCATCCTCAATCTTGAAACCGTCCTCAATTACGGTGCGGAGAGTTTCATCGCTGCCGATATTGGTGAACCTCATGTCTTCACCATTCCATTCGAGCTCCTTGTTAAGAGCCTGAAGGCGAACGGCAAGAACACCCATAACAACCATTTCGTTGAATGGTCCTGCTTCGTGGAATGCAGAAGCTGTCTGTACCCTGTTAGCGGGAGTTTCCTTACAGGCACGTACCCAGTCCATGTAATGGTTGGTCGGAACCCTGCGTACAAACTTGGGTGCATTTGGAACACGTCCTGAAAGTAACCATGGGTTACGGCCGTAACAACCTGCTACCAGGATGTCTTTAGTTCCATAGAAAATAACACCACCACCCTCATTATTCATATCCCTTCCTGCCGGCCATCCGTCTGGCATTTCCGGGCGGATGCCGCCGTCATACCAGTTAACGGTAACTTCAGGAAGCCTGACTTTCATATTCTGGCTTGGGGTTCTTGCAGGGTATACCAGCTTGACCTTCTGTGCAACGGGTGCGCAATCGGTCAGCAGGAGTGTTGAGCTGCCCTGTACCCTTGTGGGATAACCAAGCTCAA
>SKND01000360.1 GCA_007120695.1 Bacteroidales bacterium
AATTATCCAAATCCCTTCCACGGGCATACCAAAATAGGGTTTTCTCTGACTTCAGCCCGGCATGTCACCCTTGAAATATATGATGTTTACGGCAGATTTATTGCGCTGCTGGCCAGGGAATTTTACCCGGCAGGCACTCATTACATAAACTGGGATGCCTCCGGAAATGCCGGCGGCATTTATTTCTACAGGTTGCGAAGCGGTAATGAACATATTACCAAAAGTATGCTGCTTATTCCCTGACCAGCCGGGGAAATACTTCCGTCGTCTCTGAATAGTTCCTTTGCCTGCCCGGGATGCAACAGAAAATGGAACCGGATCCGCCCTGTAACCTTAGGCCAGTTTGTACGTCATATTCGTGAATTCCATCTCTCCTGAATAATCAAATTAATAATTACTGCCATGCTAAAGAATTACCTGCTTACCGCTTTGAGGAATATCTCCAGGAACCGGGTGTTCTCGGCCATAAATATAACAGGTCTTGCCATTGGAATGGCCTGCAGCATTTTGATACTCATGTGGGTTCATCATGAGCTGGGGTATGACAGGTTTCATCCTGATCACAGGAGCATCAGCCGTATGGCGTTCCGGATAGATATGCTGGGTTCATCGCTCGAGGCCCCCCTGGCCATGGCTCCCCTGGCAGACGCACTAAAGACAGGTTTTCCGGAAATAGACGATGTGGTCAGGATAAATGTTCCTGAAAATTACAATGTGACCGTTAATAACGAGCATTTCAGCGAACCGGGCATCCTGCTGGCCGACCACTCTTTTTTCAGTTTCTTCGGTTTTGATCTGGAAACGGGAGATCCTGCCACGGTACTTGATTCGCCTTTCCAGATTGTAATTACCAGGGACCTTGCCCGGAAATATTTTGGAGATCAAAACCCTGTCGGGGAGATTATAAGGATTAACAACCGGCATGATTACACTGTCACTGGGATAGCCTCCAATCCGCCTTCCAATTCCCATATTCAATTCAGCGGGGTTGCCTCATTTATATCATTATATGAAATTTTTCCGCCCGGAGCAATGGACCAGTGGCTTAATATATCATACTTCACCTATCTGAAGTTCAACGGCAATTATGATGAAGAGCTGTTTTTTGCCAGGCTTGAAGATCTTTTCGAGGAACAATACGGTGAAGAGTCCAGGGAATTCGGAATTTCACTTGATCCGTTCCTTCAACCGGTCTCCTCGATCCACCTCGGCTCAAACATGATTGTTGAGCTCTCCACTCCCGGCAACAGGACGATGGTGCAAATATTTCTTGCAATCTCAGTTTTTATCCTGGTACTTGCATGTATGAATTTTATGAATCTTTCAATTGCCAGGTCACAGATGCGGTCAAAAGAGGTTGGCGTGAGAAAAGTAAACGGCGCGGTAAAAAGCGATCTTATCAAACAGTTTTTAGGTGAGTCACTGGCATATTCCCTTATTGCCCTGCTGATTGCAATACCGCTTATTGAACTCGCCCTGCCATATTTCAACAACATCACCAACCTTCAGCTTTCTTTCTTTTCCGGGTCAAACATCTTCATACTTTCTGTCCTTCCCATGTTTATTATCGGCGTGGGCGTCATAGCCGGGATTTACCCCGCTTTTATCCTGTCGTCGGGCTCCCCCCTCCTGATTATGAAAGGAGGATCAATTGTCCCGTCCGGCCGTCCATGGTTAAGGGGCGGTCTGATAATATTTCAACTGTTCATTTCCATAACCCTTGTAATCTGCACCATAACAGTATGGAGACAGCTTGGCTTTATCAACAGTCAGGACCTGGGATTTGACAAGACAAATAAACTGATAATCCAGCTTGTCTCAAATGACTCAAGATCCGGGCATCAACCCATAAAGCAGCACCTGCTGGGTGTTCCTGGCATCAGGAACATCAGCATGTCAAGCTCCTACCCGGGCATGGAATTCAGTGCCACCGTGTACAGGCCCGAAGGCATGGCTGACGATATAATAGTCAACCATATGTCGGCCGATCACAGCTACCTGGACCTTATGGGAATCAGTGCAGTGGAGGGGAGATTTTTCGATTTGGGTTTTCCTACCGATTCAATGGCCGTACTTGTCAACGAAACTGCTGTCCGGGCATTCGGATGGGTAAATCCCCTGGAAAAAACAATTAACAGGGGGGCTTTTGATAATGTTGAATCCTATCATGTGATCGGTGTTGTGCGGGATTTCCACTTCAGGCCGGTTCACCGGCCCGTGGAACCTCTTGTAATACACATTCAAAAGGCCTTGCCCAGGTTTATGACCATTGATGTTTCTCCCGCCAGTCTTCCGGTTACCCTTTCGGGGATAAAAACAGCCTGGCATGAGATAAGTCCGGGAGAACCCTTTGAATTCAAAATGTTGTCAGATGCCTATGACATGCACTACAGGGCAGAACACCAGCTAAGCCGCATGTTCACTTTTTTCAGCATACTTGCCTTTGTGATCGCCTCACTCGGCATGTACGGTATGGCATCCTTCATTGCCGGCAGCAAAACCCGGGAGATCGGGATCAGGAAAGTATTCGGTTCACCGGTAAGGAAAATACTTTCCGGTTTCTTCCTGCAATTCGGCTCGTGGTTGCTGGTTGCAAATGTTGTTGCCTGGGTGGCCGGATTTTATTTCATGGACAGGTGGCTTGATCTTTTTGCCTACAAGATAACGCCCTGGCAGCCATTGGTCTTCCTGGGTGCATCCGTTATATCGGTTATCGTTGTATTGGTGGCAGCAGGCTCCCAGTCCCTGAAGGCTGCCCTTGCAAATCCGGCCGATTCCCTGCGGCATGAGTGATTTCCCCCTCCGGTGAGTTCTTCGCATCCCTGCAATGTCTGATATGGCCCGGGTCCGGTCATTGATGTATTCGAGCCCTGAGAAACAGGTACATATTAAAAAAGCACCTGCAACTGTTACGCGCAAGTGCTTTAAGTTATAGTGGGCCCACCTGGGCTCGAACCGGACCGAGCGTAAAGAATTAACCCGGTGGGTTAATTTAGCGAGGGGCCAGGTTGCAGGGGTGGATTCGAGCCCTGAGAAACAGGTACATATTAAAAAAGCACCTGCAACTGTTACGCGCAAGTGCTTTAAGTGCTTGTGGGCCCACCTGGGCTCGAACCAGGGACCCCCTGATTATGAGTCAGGTGCTCTAACCAGCTGAGCTATGGGCCCGAAAAAATATTTTTTGAATATTTTTATTTGGGACTGCAATATTACATATTTCTTACGTAAAAACAGCACAACTTTCATCTAAAAAAATTCCAAAAATTATGGATTAAGCTAAAAACACTTAGCATTTCCATAAATAACCTGTCGGCTCAGGATTTTTGCCCCCTGGTTAAAAATACTAATTGTAAACTGCCGGGCATTATTTAAAAATTGATTCCCAACTTCTTCCTCAAATCGCACATCATCATATTTTGCACATAACCCTTTGCTATTATTGGTTTATGAGAAATCCCCGTTGTTGTGGCAGCATGAGGCAGCAATATTGATCAGAAAAAAAAATTGACCCAAGAGTCGATTTTGCATGCAGCTGTTGGTGCATTGTGCAATTTTTAATACAAAAAATTTCATCTACATTTGCAGTCAGCGATTTAAAAACTCTGATTTCTTACTATGGAGAATATGAATATTAAATCCCTTACTGAGAAAAATACGGATACCATAATTTTTGATCTGGGCGGCGTATTGCTCAACCTTGATTTCAAAAGATCAATTGATGCATTTATCAATCTTGGCTTCACTGATGTTGAGAAGGAGATGTCACGATTGTTGTATGCCCATCCGGCAGGCAATAACCTGAGCTTGTTCCACAAATATGAAAAGGGACTTATCGGGAGCGAAGAGTTCCGTGACTCGCTCAGGAAGTTAGCGGGACAAAATATTGCCGACAATGATCTGGACCGTGCATGGACGGCCATGTTACTCGACCTGCATGAAGAGAATGTGGAGCTGTTAAGATCTGTAAAAGGATCATACCGGATCTTTCTGCTAAGCAATACAAATGCCATCCATATAGAAACCCTTCACCGGCGTAATGACAACGGTGTAAGATACCAGTCAGTTGTTGAGCTGTTCGAGAAGGTTTACTATTCCCACGAGGTGAATATGAGGAAACCCGATCGTGAGATATTCGATCATGTGGTAAACGATTCGGGACTGAACGCGGAAAACGCATTATTTATAGACGACTCCGCACATAATATTGAAGCTGCCAGGTCTGCGGGTATGCAGGCCTACCATCACAAGGCAGGCACAAGCCTTGAGCCGCTTCTCAAAATAAGCTGAGTTAGCATTCCGGTGGCTTATAACCTCGGGCCTTCACCATTATTAACCTTAAGGAACTTACACGATAATATTTATCCCGTGAAAAAGCCAAAATTTTGTATCAAAAAAATTTGGTCTGCGGTCGATTTTGCATGCTGTAGTCAGTGCGTTTTTCAACAATATTTAGATGCAAAATTCATGCATATTTATACGCCTGCTGTTAATCCTCATCCCGCCAGTCGCCGTTCTCCCTTATCAGATCGATAAGCTCTTCGATGGCTTTCTCTTCGGGAATATTGCGCCTTACAACAGTCTGTTTTTTATAGAGGGTTACTC
>SKND01000242.1 GCA_007120695.1 Bacteroidales bacterium
AGCCTCCGTTGTAATCGGGACTGATCTCACCGGCATATATGGTGGCCACAGCATATCCTCTGTCAATTACTTTTTCGTATGGCCATCTCCACTCCCTGATACCCCTCTGATCATCATGAGCCATGTTGTTTTCACCCCCTGTCCAACGGTCATTCACCCATGACTTGGTAAGCGGTATCTCAGGAAAATCGGCTGTAGTATGGTTACCCGGGAAATTGAGACCGAGGAAGACAGGAGAAGGCTTATTCCCGTGATTGGGCAATACTATCATCATTGATACTTCCGGAGTGCCGGGAGGACCGAATCTAAGGGTAACGAGCTTAAGTGTTGCTTTGCCACCATATTTGGTGTTGTCGGTGTAATCGACGGTATATGAGAAGTTTTCTGGTGCAGGAGGAGAATAGCCATACATATAGTTCTCAAACAGGGAGATGAGCTCAGGCCTGCGTTCTTTCCTCCATTGATCAACAGATGTAACCGGGGTGCCGTCAAACATCACAAGGGGGTCGGGCAGCTCTTTAATAACAGGGAGATCCTGAATATCAGGCCAGTTATGGTCCTGATCGATTATTTTGCCGGAAGCAGGAGACACTTCAGAAGCAGTTTGTCTTACAAAAATATTGCAGGAAACTAACAATAATGTCAATACAGATGTCAGTAACGCGATAATGGTTATTTTTCCTGTTTTGCAGGGACGGGCAATCATACGGATTTTTTGTTTGGTTTTCATATCGTCTGGTTACAGGTTATGCAGGCAAGATATTAAATAATGGATTATAAGACAAAAAATTAAAGGTTTAAAATTGTTTAGTGATTTAATGGAAGACCAGGTAACTTGTTACTTTTTGAATAATAATCGCTTGTCGTTTGACGGGTATTTTGTATATTGAAAAAATAATAATTGTAACTAAAAAAGTAGACTCATGGCGAACTCGAGAAGATCTTTTATTAAAAATATTGCAATTGCAGGAGCTGCAATACCAGCTGTATCATGCAGGGAGCTTGCCGTAAATGATGAAAGCCGGGAAAATGTACATCCGCGTGGCTACACTAATCTGATAGGCGTGTCAACCTACTCTTTTTGGCACTTTGACCGTACCAGGGAAGATGCAACTATAGAAAACTGCATCGAAAGAGCTGCCAGAATGGGGTTTGACGGAGTTGAAATCCTTAAAGTCCAGATGAGCAGTGAAGATAATTCCTATCTTCAAAAACTCAAGAGGCTGGCACTTCATGCAGGTCAGCCATTGATGGGGCTTTCCACGCATCAGGGATTTGTTTCCCCCGAAAGGGAGGTCAGGGATGCAAACATTGAAAGAACCCGTAAGCAAATTGATATGGCTCACAAACTTGGTATACCCACGATCAGGATCAACACAGGACGCTGGGGAACTATCAGGTCGTTTGATGATCTGATGGCAAACAAGGGTATCGAACCTGTACTTGAGGGTTATACGGAAGAGGAAGGATTCGGATGGGTGATAGATTCACTTGAGCAGTTGTTACCTATGGCAGAAGAGTATGGGGTGGTGCTGGGGCTGGAGAATCATTGGGGACTGGGAAGGACGGCCGAGGGGGTTATGCGGATAGTTAATGATTTAAACTCTCCATGGCTTCAGGTAACCGCCGATACTGGCAACTTCTTTGAGGATAAATATGAGCAGTTTGACATGATAGCCGAAAAAGCAGTTCTGATACAGGCTAAAACATATTATGGCGGTGGTAACTGGTATACTCTTGATCTGGATTATAACAGGTATGCTGAAATTTTAAGGAGGCACAATTACCGGGGTTACATTTCCCTTGAGTTTGAAGGACAGGAGGATCCGGAGACAGCGGTTCCAAAGAGTCTTGAAATGCTGAGAAAGGCGTTTGCCTGATTTACAGAAGAAATTCCCGGGTTGCCCCGGGAATTAATCGAAACATTTTCAGACTGGTGTTTCTTTCTGAAACCCGCTGGTTATATTGGAACCGATTTAAAGTGAAATAATTAATGAAGTAACTTTAACAAAATAATGAAAGCAGGCATGATTTTTGTTTTCTTAATTATTGTTGTATATTGGCGATGTGGTTTTCATAGTTAATAACTTTTTAGTGTATAACTTTTTACAAAACCATTGGTAATTATGAGAGAAATAGAGAATAACAGAGGTTTAAGCATTTTCACCGATTCAATAATACCGGTATTATTTATCTTTCTTGCAGTGCTTATTACTCAGGAGACGTTTGCCCAGAATCTTTCGCCTGGTAATAAACCGGCTGCCCCGGATTTAAATAACCATGAAACCTACCCTGGAAACGAGGGTATGGCCGACGATCTTTGTTCGATCAGTGCCATCCAGAGATATTTGGCAAGACAGGTAAGGTATCCCGGTGCTGCAGTTCAGGATGGCCACTCAGGTATTATTGAGCTATATGCCAGAATGAACAACGAGGGACGAGTTAATGAGTTATTGTTATTGCAACCCGGAAGGGATTATATAGAGGTTGGTGAAATTGTGGTGACAGAAAATGTTCCGGCAGGGGTTACGATTGAAAAATCATCACGACATGAAAGCCTGATCGCCGAGAGCCGCAGGGTAATCATGTCAATGCCGAAATGTGATATAAACGAGATTTTTGGTCAGACCCTTAAGTTCACATTCAAATTTGAGCTTAAGTAGTGTCTTTCCATAATGACCGTCTGCTGCGTTATGCTCGTCAAAAAAAGACCTGTCTTACATAGCTGGCATTGGCCCGTGTATCCTCTTTAAACCTGTCCCGCCGCCCGGATGTTTCCAGTACCAGCCATTTGTCATAGCCGATATCATGAAGTGCAGCGGCGCAGGCTTCCATATCTACCTCTCCTTCGTCTCCGTAGATCAGACTTGATCCCCTGTTTTTTATGTGGACTTCACACATGCGGTGATTACCGATCTTCCTGATTTCGCCTGGCACATCATATCCGTTGCCCCATGGGTTTCCTGTGTCATAATAAATCTGTACCATCGGAGAGCCGATCTCATCAATTATCTTTAAATTCTGATCTGCCGTAAGAGTATTTTCGAGGCCGATTATAACGCCCAGATCCTCAGCACGCGGCACTATCTGCTTCATTACCGCAATTACCCTTTCAACTTCCTGTTCCTTCCACTTATACTCGGCAAATCTTCCTGAAGAGATGTTTATATAATTTCCTGAATCGTCACGTTCAAGCAGGTCGCCGTTTCCAAAGAAAGCAGTGAGAATATTTGTTGAACCAAGTGCTTTGGCAGCCTCAAGGGCATCCACTACGTATATCGCCGACTGAGGTTCGGTGGCCAGCGGGATCTGGTTAAGAATACTTCCTGCCGCCACTGAACAGAAAACTATATTATGTTGTTTTCCGAGTTCAATGTATCGGTTCCTGACAGCTCTTTCCCTTAGTGGCATCCGGTCCGGAGCCGTTCCTACACTAACCTGTATAGCTTCCAGACCTACTTCAGCTGCAAGGGGAATGTACGAAGGGTCTGCAGAAGTTCCAAGGTTCCAGTCGCATATACCCACTCCTGCAGGTTTTGAGTTGCTGGAAGCTGCAATTACACCTGCAGGCATATTTGCTATGATGGCTGCTGCCATGCTTTTCTGAATGAATGATCTTCTGTTCATGATAGATCGGTTTAAGAGTTAAGTTAGCAGGAATATTGTTTGTGCTAAATATAATTGTTATGGTTTAGTTACTTACCTGCTGTTAATTAAATTATTCAGGGATGTAATTTTTATGCCGGTTTCGGGATCAAGTGTCAGATCCGTTTTTATACGGACGGTCTTTCCGCGTCCCGGCAACATATCAAAGTAATTGTCGCTGAAAGTACCTTTACCCCCGGGAATATCGATAAAGACATTTCTTTCCATGTTATCTGAAAACAGTTCGAGATCATAACCGTCAGCTGTTTCATTAATTGCAAACCACAGGTTGGAGGGTGGGAGGTCAAGAAATCTGGGTGCGGCAAAGTACAGGTTGTTGGTTGCAACCGGTATTCCATCAATGACAACCTCTGTGACAAAGACAATGCTTCCCGGCCTGTCTCCTGCAGGTAATGAGGGTTCTTCAACCGAATGGACTAATGTGCTGGTATTTCCTTCTGCTATGAACTCCTGTTTATCCGACCAGATTATATTGCCATTGAAATCCATCAACTGCAATGTAACCTCTGCCTCAAATGGCTCAAGCAGGTCGGAAACCACATAAGTATTGATACTGTCATCTTCAATGGCAGATGAAACGATGATCTCATCAAAAGCTCTTTTAACTGCATAATGGGATGCTTTCCACCGGTTATGGTAGTCGACGGTGGACCAGGAGACGGTGGGCCAGCAGTCGTTCAGCTGCCAGTAGAGCGAACCCATGCAGTGAGGCATCGATCTCCGGTGTGACTCAATGGCCGTTTTGTAACCCTTGGCCTGCAGGAGCTGGCTGACATAGGTGAAGTCTGCAAAATCATCCGGCACCCGGTAGTACATTTCCATATACCACCGGATCATATCGTTACCGTCAAACCCGGGCTTTAGCCACGACATATTGCTCCTCTGCCGGTGCCTCATAACCTCCGAATCAATGTGCCAGTCGGCGCT
>SKND01000255.1 GCA_007120695.1 Bacteroidales bacterium
AATGTCTTTTGGCTGGACTCACATGTAACTAAATCCTCACCTCACAGATTTAGTGTATGTCTATATTCTCATTTGTCAAAGTTCATCAAATGCGACTTTCTGATTCAGACACGGACTTTATAGACGGACTCTGTTTAAAATCTTTCCGGATTTTTTAATCCTTTCAGGAAATTATTCGAATATTTTAAAACATCCGTTCGAAAAAAGTATTATTTTAGCAGCCAAAGGCTGGTAGGATTTTTGTTTTACAATAACACCCGTTTTAAACAAAGCTAACGAACCTTTCAATACTCTATGGAACCTATCATAGCTCCGGTTGGTGCAGGCAAAATTGAAAAAGAGTTAAGCCCGGATAAATTTGTCAGAAATACCAACAATGCCGGTAATGAACTCTATATTGTCGACCACATGGACTCACCTGATATTGTTACCGAAATCGGCAGACTGCGGGAACTAAGCTTCCGCAAGGCAGGTGGAGGCACAGGGAAGAGCATCGATCTGGACAAATTTGACACTTCCGATGAACCCTATAAGCAGCTTATCGTCTGGGATCCCAAACACAGGGAGATTCTGGGAGGATACAGGTTCTATATTCCACCGGCCGACAAACCGGTGAACCCAGAAAGGTTTGCCACATCTAAGTTGTTTGATTTTTCTGACGATTTTACAACAAACTACCTTCCATACCTTATAGAACTGGGCAGATCGTTTGTACAGCCGGCCTACCAGTCAACCTCAAGAGCCCGTAAAGGACTATTCGCACTGGATAACCTGTGGGACGGATTGGGTGCCATTATGGTGGATAACCCAAAAATGCAATATTTCTTCGGAAAGGTTACCATGTACAGATGGTTTAACCAGGAAGCCAGGAATATGATACTCTATTTCCTTCAGAAATATTTTCCGGATCCCGAAAACCTTGTGATCCCGAAGGATCCGATGGAACTGAACATGGATATTCCCAAACTTGATAAAATTTTAAAAGGCAAAGATTACAAGGAAGATTACAAAGTGCTTTCACATTATGTAAGGAGTCATTCTGAAGTGATCCCTCCCCTGATCAATGCTTATATGAACCTTTCCCCATCGATGAAAGTATTTGGAACCGTTATCAACAAATCATTCGGAGAGGTTGAAGAGACAGGTATTATGATTACCATGAGCGATCTTTACGAGAAGAAGGTCAACAGACATGTATCGACCTACCAGCGGGTAAAATATTATATGCGAAAAAAAGGTTAACATTATTCCCACTACCGGAACCATCTAAAATAATCTCTCGGTCAACACCTTACCGGCCTGACACCGTTTAACACTCAAATCATAAGCAAGCAACCTTAAAGCAGTTATCCCATTTAAAGCCCGTTACCCTGCAGGATACTGATGTCAGTAGGATCTCTCGTTTCTTGATTCAATATAGTTTACAAACGAAGTATTTACAACTTTGTTCCCGCCGGGTGTCGGATAATTGCCCGTGAAGTACCAGTCGCCTTTGTGGTTGGGACAAGCCTCATGCAGGTTCTCAATTGTCTGGTATACTATCTCAACCTGTGCTTTCAGGCCTTCCGGTTTAAGCAGTGAAGTGATCTTTGCAGATATCTCCTCCGGCGAAAAAGGCTTGTAGATCTCTTTCACATAATTGACAATCTGTTCCCTGGGAAGGTTCTGCTGATCTTTGGAAAGCTTGTAAATCTTTTTAATGACATCTTCCCTGCCGCTCTCTTTCAGTAGCTCTATTGATGCGTGAAAAGCAACAAAGTCAGTAAGCTTTGTCATATCAATGCCATAACAATCAGGATATCTTATCTGGGGAGAGGATGAAACTATCACAATCTTTTTGGGAGACAGACGGTCTAGGATCTTAAGAATACTCTTTTTCAGTGTGGTACCCCGCACTATTGAATCATCTATTATAACAAGGTTATCTACCCCCTCACTGATAGTGCCGTAGGTAATGTCATAAACATGCCCGGCCAGATCATCTCTTGCCTTTTCCTGCGATATGAATGTTCTCAGCTTTACATCCTTGATAGCGATCTTTTCAACCCTTGGCCTGGCAGCAATCATCTCCGTTATATCTTCCTGTGAAAGTTTATCACCTCCGTCTATTATTCTACGTGTCTTCTCCTCCAGCATGTAGTTCTCAATTCCTTTAATCATTCCGTAGAATGCTGACTCGGCAGTGTTGGGTATATAAGAGAATACTGTATTATCCAGGTCATTGTCTATAGCCTTCAATATCTGGGGAGTAAGAAGTTCACCCAGTTTTTTACGCTCTTTATAGATATCTGCATCACTTCCCCTTGAAAAATATATTCTTTCAAATGAGCAGGCAAGCCGCTCGTGGGGTACACGGATCATTTTGTTTATTATCCTGCCGTCTTTTTTAACAAGGAGTGCATTGCCCGGCTCCAACTCCTTCACCTGGCCGATCGGCACGTTCATAACGGTTTGAATCACCGGTCGTTCAGAAGCAACAATTACGACTTCATCATCATGGTAGAAAAAAGCAGGCCTGATTCCCCATGGATCCCTGGCAACAAATGTGTCGCCATGTCCAATTATACCCGCAATTGTATATCCGCCGTCCCAGTCCTTGCTTGAATCTTCAAGAACTTTATGCACATCAAGATTTTTTGCTATCAGGTCGGAGATTTCCCTGTTTGAATAACCTTCATTCTTATATTTTCTGAAAAGATACTGGTTCTCCTCATCCAGAAAGTGGCCTACCTTTTCAAGAATGGTTACCGTATCTGAGAAGGCTTTGGGATGCTGACCAAGTTCAATCAGTTTTCTGAACAGTTCATCCGTATTAGTAAGATTGAAATTACCCGCAAGTACGAGGTTTCTTGACTTCCAGTTATTTTCCCTCATCACGGGATGCACATGGTCGATAGTGGTATTGCCGAAAGTACCATATCGCAGGTGTCCCAGCAATATTTCCCCTGCAAAAGGGATATTTTCTCTGGCATAGGCTGAATCTTCAAGAATTCCCGGATTTTTCTCCTCAATACGAAGGAAATGGTTGTTTATCTTATTGAAAACATCATTAATTGATGAGGGAATGTTTGAACGATGCCTGAAAAGATAGGGTTTGCCAGGTTTAAGATCAAACTTTATATTTACAACCCCGGCACCATCCTGTCCCCTGTTATGCTGTTTTTCCATAAGCAGGTAAAGCTTGTTGAGCCCGTACCTCCATGTTCCGTATTTTTCCTGGTAATATTCAAGTGGCTTAAGGAGCCTGATAAGAGCAATACCACACTCATGCTTAATCAGATCGGTCATTTTGAGTAGTTAAAATTGAAGTTACAAATGTAGATGTAATTTTTTTCATTAAAAACTACACATGGACAAATGAAAAAAATTTGACTTTTTACAGAAGAAACATACATGAATTTTGCATCCAAATAAAATTGTACAATGCACTGACAACAGCATGCAAAATCGACCTTTAGGTCAATTTCCCAACAATTGAAAATAACCACAGGAGAACCACAAGTTCACAGGAACCAGCGGAGAGACATTTTTACCGGAAGGGAAAAAACTTCCAGTTGCTGAAATATGCAAACTCTCAATTACTTTCAGCTAACAAGCAATAATATTGCTTAAGTGACAAATAATCCCGGAAAATACAACAAGGTTATGATTAAAGGGGCGGCAGGCTAATTCGGCTGCTCACAATAAATGAGTTCGGGTAGTCACGGTTGATCTCCCGTTGCATTTTCAGGGCTTCGCTTCTTGTTCTGAAATCGCCTATATAAACCCTGAAATTCGGGGGATCCCAGTCAAGGTATGTCTCAACATCAGGATATTTATTAAAGAATTCGGCCCTTGCAATGTTGGCATTCTGACGGGCAGTCTGGCCGGATTGTGAAAATATCCTGATCCTGTAGCCCTGCATACCATCCTGCTTCTTATTTATTTCAATATGCCGTCTTACCAGTTCATCCAGTCGCTCATCCTGATTTATGGTAAGGCTTCCCCTGTCCAAATTATTTCCGGTACCCGCACCCGGCCTTGACTGGCCTGACAACAAGAACCACGGACAGGATAACAGAACTATTATCAAAAATATTCTCATAAAACTTATAATCGGTAAATTAAAAATATCATTCCAAACCCGGTTAAAACTTCCTAAAGGCCAATGTGCAAATTAAATATTATTAAGGATAAAAACCAAACTGCATTCTGAATTGTTATATCTCCGCCGGCACAGTTGTCAATTCAGTCTCAGATAAGTCTTTTCATCTACCTCAATCCTTTTGGTAACAGGAAATGATCTGACACTGATCCTTCCTTTGACTTCAATATCGGCCCTCCTGTCAAGAAAAAGATTAAACATTGAAACGGCTCCCCTGAGAATATTTGAAAATTGAACTTTCAAGGGAAATGTATATATCTCAGATGACCGGGAGGGTATCAGGACATTGTCAACATTGCTTATTTTGCCAAGGTATTCGTCGTTGATATAAACATCCAGGTCAACATCAATAATCCTGAATCTGAAAGCCGATGGGTTATCTATTGGCATCATTACCTCAAACTCAATTGACCGGTCAGCAAACCTGTTCAGTTTAACATCCTCAATTTCACCAACCTCAATACTTTCAAAGCCTGAACATGAAATCAGGAGTACCAGCGCCGGAAAAAACAGAAAGCCGAATAATCTCATATGGTTTTATCACCTCGGAATTAAGAAAATAATTCTGTCAAAATACACATTTTTTCCATTAAAAAAAATTGACCTGCGGTCGATTTTTCATGGGTCTGTGTGTCAATTAAAAATTGTCATGTATATTTGAAATTTTTCAGACCGATAATAAATAATAGAGGTAATACAAAACAATCCAGATGAGTGTATTAAGAAAGTCCAGAAAATTCTTCTCGCGGGCATTTTCAAAATCCCTTGACTATATTGAAATTGTAGGAAACAGGCTGCCTCACCCGGCCACAATCTTTGCATTGCTTGCATTATTTGTCATACTTTTATCTACACTCACCTACTGGCTGGGAACATCGGCTGTTCATCCCGTTGACCAGAGTGTTGTAACAGTCAATAACCTTTTGAGCGCCGACGGTATCAGGTGGATATATACAAATATACTGGATAACTTTCTGAGGTTCCCTCCACTGGGTTATGTACTTGTAGTTATGATAGGAATAGGTCTTGCAGAGGGAACCGGTCTGTTTGCTGTTCTGATAAGATCACTTGTTTTGAGTGCCCCTCCAAAGCTTATTACTTTTGCAATAGTACTGGCAGGCATTATCAGCGGACTGGCTGTGGAAGCAGGCTACGTTATACTTATACCACTGGGAGCTATGCTCTTCCACGCACTGGGCAGGCACCCGATGGCCGGACTTGCCGCCGCATTCTGCGGAGTGAGCGGCGGTTTTGGTGCTAATTTCTTTATCGGCTCTGTTGATCCTATCCTGGCAGGTATATCAACATCGGCAGCCCAGCTGATAATACCCGATATGGTAATCAATCCAGCCGTAAATTACTATTTCATGATAGCTTCCAGTTTTATTGTGCTGTTTGTCGGTACCTGGGTTACCGACAGGGTAGTGGAACCCAGGCTGGGAAAATATGAAGGCAATACTGAAAAGTTTGCAATACAGCAGCTCACCCATGCAGAAAACAAGGGATTGAGGTGGGCAGGTATAACAACACTGATTTTTGTAGCATTGATGGCCATGACAGTTATACCGGAGAACGGACTGTTACGGGACCCTGAAACGGGATCTGTTCTCCATTCACCATTTTTTGACGGGATAATTATCGGTATTCTTCTCTTTTTCTTTATTCCTGCACTCGTTTACGGCCGTATAGTGGGAACAATCAGGAATGACAAGGACCTGATGAAACACATAATTAATTCCATGTCAGGCATGGGTGGTTATATTGTACTCGTCTTCTTCGCTGCCCAGTTTGTCTATTTTTTTAACCACAGCAATCTCGGGCTCATTATTGCGATCAAGGGGGCCTCCGGCCTCAGGGATATAGGATTTACGGGTCCCCTGCTTATAGTTGCATTCGTGTTTCTTTCAGCTTTCATCAACCTTTTCATGGGAAGCGCCTCGGCCAAGTGGGCAATAATTGCCCCGGTATTCATCCCAATGCTGATGCTACTTGATAACCCCTACCACCCAGGCCTCACACAGGCAGCATTCAGGATTGGCGATTCACTTACAAATCTTATAACGCCAATGATGAGCTATTTTGCCCTGATTGTCACTTTCGCCCAGAAATATGATGAGCGTTACGGAATAGGGACAATTATTTCAACCATGCTGCCCTATACGGTTATACTTTCCATTTTTTGGACACTGCTGTTGGTTTTATGGGTATACATCGGTATTCCGCTCGGACCGGACGGACCGATATTTATACAGTAATACCCGGGAAGGAGTTGTGAAATTTCAATTTTTTTTCCCTTTCGGGGAAGTAAAATGACCGGTGAAGGTTTTACTCCATGGCATTGGCTACCTCCTCGGTAATATCCAGGTTGTGATATACATTCTGCACATCATCGTCATCTTCAAACTCCTCTATCATTTTCAGCACCTTCAGTGAAGAATCGACGTCAAGTTGCTTCAGATCATTGGGTATGCGCTGAAGTCCGGCGTTCTCTGGTTCAATTCCCATCTCCTCAACCTTCTTTCTCACATTGCCGAAGTCTTCCATTGACGTGGTGATGTAGTAGAAATTTTCATTTAACTCCATGTCTTCTGCCCCAGCATCAATAACCTCAAGTTCAAAGGCCTCTGTATCCTCAATCCTCTCATGAGGAACGGTTATTATCCCTTTCCTGTCAAAAATAAACGATAAAGAACCGTGGGTGCCAAGATTTCCGCCTCTTTTGTTGAAAATTGACTTGATATTCCCAACTGTACGCAGGTGATTATCGGTAAGGCACTCTATAAAAACTGCAACCCCGTTGGGCGCATATCCCTCAAATGTCATCTCCTGAAGGTTTGACGGGTCCCGGTCCGCTTTATTGATGGCCCTTTCAATATTATCCTTGGGCATATTGACACCCTTGGCATTTGCAATGGCAAGCCTCAGCCGGGGATTGGCTTCCGGGTCAGGTCCGCCTTCCCTGACAGAAACATCTATTTCCTTCACAATGCGGGAAAAAACCTTACTGCGCCTGGCATCCAGCGCCCCCTTCTTTCGCTTTATGGTCGACCACTTACTATGTCCTGACATACTATTTTGTTTTTAACAAATATACATAAAATCCTCATCCACCACTTCCTGCAAAGGAATAATTAGTATGCATGAGGATTCAACGGATTGAAAATCAAAATTCTCAATTTATCAAACAGGTTATTAAATGATGAATGAGCTGCTTAAATATAATTCGATAAGTTAAAACGAAGAGTTTTTCAACTGATGAGAAATTCATGTAAATTTGCAGATAATTATATATTAGCAAACATGAGTTTAAAACCCAAAGATAATTCACCGTTGCAGGCAGCAGACCTTTTAAATAACACATCAAACAGGAAGCTCTATATTGAAACCTACGGATGCCAGATGAATGTTAGTGATTCTGAGGTTGTGGTTTCCATAATGCAGGAGAATGGAGTCGGATATACATCGGAGATCGAAAAGGCCGATATAATCCTGGTCAATACCTGCTCAATAAGGGAAAATGCAGAACAACGGATATGGGGCAGGCTGGATGTATTCAGACAGATCAAAAAGCGAAAACCAGACCTGCTTGTTGGCGTGATAGGATGTATGGCAGAGAGACTGAAGGAGAAACTGCTTGAAAAGGAGAAACTTGTTGACCTGGTCATAGGGCCAGATGCCTACAGGGAACTTCCTTCACTGGTTGAAGAGGCTGGTACAGGACAGAGGGCTATTAACGTATTACTGAGCCGTGAAGAGACATATGCCGACATAAGCCCCGTCAGAACCGATAAGAACAGGGTCTCGGCCTTCGTGGCAATAATGAGGGGCTGCAATAATTTTTGTTCATATTGCGTGGTGCCATATACACGCGGAGAGGAACGCAGCAGGAATCCCGAATCCATCCTAAGGGAGATCGGCGAGCTGGATGAAAAAGGATACAGGGAGGTCACCCTGCTGGGTCAGAATGTCAACTCCTACCGCTGGGGAAACAGGGAGGCGACAGAAAAACTGGATTTCTCAGGATTACTTGAAAAAGCTTCCGTCAATTATCCCGGCATGCGTTTTCGTTTCTCCACATCACATCCAAGGGATATAAGCGATAAGCTGCTTAATACAATTGCAAATCATTCCAATATCTGCCGCCACCTTCATCTTCCTGCCCAGTCTGGAAGCAGCCGTATACTTAAACTTATGAACCGCGGATACTCAAGGGAGCAGTACCTTGACAGAGTCGGTGCCATAAGGAGGATAATACCCGGATGTGCCATATCGACAGATATAATTGCAGGTTTCTGCAGTGAATCTGAAACGGACCACAAACAGACCCTTAGCCTGATGGAAGAAGCGGGGTATGATTTTGCATTTATGTTCAAATACAGTGAGAGGCCTGACACCGATGCTGCCAAAAAGCTTAAGGATGATGTCTCTGAAGAGGTAAAGACAAGAAGACTCAATGAAATTATTGAGCTGCAGGGTTCTCTTTCTGCCAAAAGCAAGGAAGCTGATTTGGGAAAGACCTTTGAAGTTCTTGTTGAGGGCACATCAAAAAAATCACAAAGAGAACTTTACGGCAGGACATCCCAAAATAAGGTAGTTGTTTTTCCGGCCGGTGATCATAAGCCGGGAGACTATGTGAATATCAGCGTCACGAGGTTCACACCGGCAACTCTGATAGGCGTGCAGGAAGCCACCGGCACCTGAGTGATAAGACAAGCAGGTTCTTATTGTAGTTTTGAGGCAGGGAGTCCGGTAACAGGCCGAAATTGCTTTTATCTGTCCACCGAAAGGATCAGGTCAATTAAATCTTCACTTTTCTCACTTCCATTTGCCGCTCTTACAGCCAGCAGCCCCTGTTCATACCCTTTTATGCTATACCCCGCCTTTTGCAATCTTTCACCTGCAATTCCGGGAAATTCTCCCTGCCATCTTTCTTTCCTCTCAACAATCATTATGTCATTCTTCTGCTCACCCGTATCATGAACCAGGTACCAGATAAGGTAATCATCAATTCCCTCAAAAAGTGAAGCCTCACCAGGTAAAATATTCTGTAGTCCGAGCATTCCCATGACTATCTTCACCTGATCAACAGATCCTCTGAAAACCTCATGATTGAATATTCCCGGCAGGGATATCCGCTCTTCCCCGATAAGGGAAAAAATAATATCACTTATTTCAACAGCAAGTTCCCGGGCTTTTGTGGTGCCTGAATAGTTTATCAGCGACAGGTAGTAATTGCCGGAGTATAACTGGTGCTGGTACCTGTTGAGGCAATCACCCGTACTTGATGGGCCTCCTTCAATACATCCATGTACAGAAACAGAAAAAATTCCAAAAGCCGACAGGGGTGAAGTCATCCTGTAAAGTTCCAGCCTGAACTCCTCGCCCTGCCATGAAATCTCTTGCAGAATCATCCGGTCAAAGCCATACTCAAAGTAAAGATCGGCTCCTCCGTTTATAAGACCCCACAGCGCTCCGCCTGTGAATACCTCTTGCCTTGAGATCTTCGAGCCCGGCAGATCATCCTGTTGCGGAACAGGCATCTCATCACCCAGTAAAGGCAATGCAACCAGGCATAGTATAAGGGCAGCAATCCACCGCACAGATATTCTTACCACCGAATGGCTATAATTGTTTTCAGACATGATAAGCTGAAAAATAACGTAGTATTAGTTAAATATCGTATCCGGCCGGGGTCAAACAGATATCAGATCTATCTTCTCAGGATCTGCAATACCCAGTCCCAGTTCGCCTGCAAGTCGCATCTGTTTCAGTCCCGCTTCCGCAAATCCCGCCTGCCGTCCCATCTCAATCCTTTTGCCTATGATTATATCATAACCGGTCATATCTACCGCAACGGGGTCAGTACCGAGCAGGAGCATTTTATAATCGGTGAAAAACTGTGGATTTGCGCCAGGACCACCATCATAGCATCCCTTTATTCCATCGGCAATATTGAGTACAACCTTATCCCTTACAGGCGGGAATGCACATACTTGTGCACAGGTTTCTGCCCATAGCGGTGCATGAAGCCTGCTTGTGTTGGTAATTACCCCGTAGCCAAGATTTTTAAGGCACAGAGTGACAGAAGCACCGGCATTTTTCATGATCGGCAGGTTGATGATCTTATCCAGCTTCCGGGTAACGATATTTGAAAAATAGGAATACTTACCCTGGTTTACCATATGAGGTAGCAGGTTTTCATCATACTCCATTTCACAATCCGCCCAATAGTACCATTCTCTGTCAATCCGCGACAAACTGTAAAGCTCGCCCTTCTCATCATAAAAGGATCCCTTCTCATCAACATGCTCGGTACCAAGAATTGTTATACCAGGATAATTTTCGGGTGTGAACCCTGCCTCGATCAGTTGCTGGGTACGACGATCAAAAATAACAATATTCTCGCGAGGGATACCGCTTGCTTGAAGCTGTGCTATAACCGATTTCACAAGTGCATGACTGGTTGAGAGTAGTCTTCCCCCTATTGGATTCACTTTAAGACCAACGACCTCTGAGGGTGATACAAATTGACGCCAGGCATCACTCAAACTCTTTGTTCCTGCAAGATTCATCATGCCTTTGGCAAGCATGCTATCAACAACCTTATCATTAATCCCTTCTTCACCTACTGAGTTGATGTCTGGTACCTTAACAACCCTGCCGGGATAGCGGCCCGGCAGGGAATTTTCATTTCGCGGATATTTAAGCGCATCGGCAATATTCGTTTCAACAGGCTGAATAGCCCGGGATTTTGAGGCATGTACCCCCATAATGGGTGTAAGGCCGGCACAAACAGTGCCCGCTGCCACCATCCTGAAAAATTCACGACGTCCCTTATCCATTTTAAAGGTATAAAGTCTAAAATGCTATGCCTACAGTAAACCCGAAACGGACCCCGAAGCCATCGAAGAAGCCGATGTCAAAGTCATCCTGCGACCCGTCTGTAACATTCATATTCCCCGCAAAATAGGAGGGGCCAATAAAGCCTTCAAGGCTGATGGTCTCTTTAAGCAGGCGCTGCCATCCTACCAGCAATCCTCCTCCCAGTCCGCTATAGGTCGCCTTTCCGGCTTCCCCCTCAACAGTAAGGTTAAAGCTCTGATAACGCAGGTAAGGAGCTACAAATACACCTGAAGGTGCGGGCCTGGTTTCAGAAAGGTAGTAACGGAACTCCGGTGTAAAGCCCACCCCCCTGAATTTGGTATCTCCAAGGGAGGCCCCGGTGTAGAAAAATCCCATCTGAACGCTCATATCCTCGTTAAGTACCCTTTCATAAAAGAATGATCCCGTCCTGACCAGTGGACTAAACAGGTTGGCCTTAAAAATATTCTGTACGGCAGGTGTTTCTGCCTTTACTGCTGTAGCAACCAGTAGTGCAGCTGCTATCATTACAACGCTCTTAAAATATTTCCTCATTGTGATTAAATTTAAATTGTTTGGTTAGAAATTTGGTAATTTTTAACTGATACGCAAATATATGCCAAATGATACAAACCAACACTACTTATAATCAATCTAAATTAAAAAATATGCATTAACTTACCTGCACAACCGCAAAACAATTCAAATTACAGTCAGCACAGAGTCAGCCCGGGATTAACTCCTATTTGTCATTTCCGGTGTCATCTATTTTGAGCCGCAATTCCTGAAGCTGTTCATGAGATATTGACGATGGTGAATCGATCATCAGGTCCCTGCCCGAATTATTTTTTGGGAACGCTATCACATCCCTTATTGAATCGGATCCGGCAAACACTGCAACCCACCGGTCAAAGCCAAAAGCCACTCCTGCATGCGGCGGTGCTCCGTACCGGAATGCTTCCATAAGGAAGCCGAACTGCTCTTTTGCCTGCTCATGGGTAAACCCGAGCTTTTCAAACATCTTGCCCTGAAGGTCCTTGTTATGGATCCTGACCGATCCTCCGCCAATTTCAACTCCGTTTATCACAAGGTCATAGGCATTGGCCCGCACAGAGGCAGGATCACTGTCCAAAAGCGCTATATCTTCAGGCCTGGGCGAGGTGAACGGATGATGCTTTGCATAAAACCTTCCTGTCTCCTGGTCCCATTCAAACAATGGAAAGTCGACTACCCAAAGCGGCGCAAAATCACCCTCCATAACGAGATCTAGCTGACGTCCCATCTCAAGCCTCAGCTCTGATAAAGCTTCCTGGGTGGCAATCCTCTCTCCTGCCATGATCAGAACAAGATCTCCCTGCCTGGCACCGCAGGCCCCGATCCATTTATGCAGTGCCGCCTCATCATAGAACTTGTCGACAGACGATTTGATAGTGCCATCTTCATTGTACTTAACCCATACCATCCCTTTTGCACCAATCTGCGGCCTTTTTACAAAATCTGTCAGTTTGTCGATCTGCTTTCGTGTATAGCCGGCGCAATTCTCTGCGCAAATGGCTCCTACATACTCTGCATCATCGAATACCTGGAAATTATGGCCGCGTGTAAACTCCTTCAATTCGGTAATCTCCATCCGAAAACGGATATCCGGCTTGTCTGTTCCATACCTGTCCATTGCATCTTTAAAAGTGATTCTCGGAAAAGGCCCGTTGAAATCAATGTTTTTGATCTCCTGGAAAAGATGCTTTGCAAGCCCTTCAAAAGTATTAAGCACATCCTCCTGTCCAGCAAAAGACATTTCACAATCCACCTGTGTAAATTCGGGCTGCCTGTCGGCACGAAGATCTTCATCCCTGAAACATTTTACAATCTGGAAATATCTGTCGTATCCGGCTACCATCAGCAATTGCTTGAATATCTGGGGTGATTGCGGTAATGCATAGAATTCTCCCTGATTCATCCTCGAGGGTACAACGAAATCCCTTGCACCCTCAGGGGTTGATTTAATCATAACCGGTGTCTCTATCTCTATAAAAGACTGCTTGTCAAGGTATTTTCGTATTTCGCCCGCCATCCTGTGCCGCAACTCCAGGTTCTTTTTCATCTTATTACGCCTGAGGTCAAGGTACCGGAATTTCATGCGCAGCTCCTCGCCGCCATCAGTTTCATCTTCTATAGTAAATGGTGGTAGTAGTGATGCATTCAGTACCCACAGCATCCTGACATCTATTTCGATATCTCCGGTTGCCATTTTTGGGTTTTTATTTGATCGCTCCCTAACCGTGCCTTCAACCCGGATTACAAATTCGCGTCCCAGCTTTCTTGCCTCCCTGCATAATTCACCATTGGTTTCCATATCAAAAACCAGCTGTGTAATCCCGTACCTGTCCCTTAAGTCAATAAACGTCATTCCCCCGTGATCGCGGGAGCGCTGTACCCATCCGCTCAGTGTAACTTCGTTGCCCGAATGCCGGAGATTCAACTCCCCGCAAGTATGAGTCCTGTACATTTTATTATATTTTGTACCGGTAATTATTCATTATTACTTTATTGATAAGTAGTAACTCCCGGTGGATTAATTTCTGTATTGCCTTGAATTCAACCTGAAAAAACTGCCGCAAACTAATTGTTTGCTAAATTAAGAATATTTTTGCACTTACTTTTTACCGGTAAAGAATTCGCAAATTCTTTAATTCACACATGCCTTTCGGGTAAAGCCCCGTCAGGACATTACCTGGGCAGGAGGCGCTGGATCAGGCAACAACATGGGGATTTAAAGATTAACTAAAACCGAAGCTTATGGATATACCAGTTTTTTCAGACGCATATTTCATGAAAGAGGCCCTTAAGGAAGCAGAAAAAGCCTTTGAAACGGATGAGGTTCCGGTGGGAGCAGTTATAGTAAGCAATAACATGGTAATAGCCAGGGCGCACAACCTGACCGAAACCCTGAACGACGCCACGGCCCATGCTGAGATGCAGGCATTCACCTCGGCTTCGGGTTACCTGGGAGGCAAGTACCTCGCCGACTGCACTATGTATGTGACACTTGAGCCATGCACCATGTGTGCCGGGGCAGCTTACTGGACCCGTATAAGTAAAATTGTATGGGGAGCCGCTGATGAAAAACTGGGCTTTACACTCACACACAAAAACCTGCTTCACCCGAAAACCGAAATCATAACAGGCATAATGGAGGATGAATGTGCCTCATTGCTCAGGGAGTTTTTCAGGGGGAAAAGAAAATAACCCCGTTTAACAGTTAAATTAAGTATTGACGGCAACGCCAATACCCACTGGCAGCTCATCTTCAAGCCCGGAGAATACAATTATATCAAATAATCAGAGTCCGTCTA
Organism: Bacteroidales bacterium; assembly: GCA_007120695.1. Taxonomy (GTDB): domain Bacteria; phylum Bacteroidota; class Bacteroidia; order Bacteroidales; family PUMT01; genus PXAP01. Next base: position 14,359 of record SKND01000255.1, read on the forward strand.
TAAAGTCAGTGTCTGAATCAGAAAGTCACATCTGATGAACCTGGACAAATGTGAGATTCATTACATGTGGGTTCGACCAAAGGACATTATAGACAGACAATAATTAACACTTTTTATTCAGTCCGTGTCAACATTTTTTTTATTTTTACCTGGTATAACTAAAACCATAGATTGTCTTCTTCCCCGAGATAACATTATTCAAATCAAACTTGACACATATGAACCTGGTAAAATTCATCACCCGAGGGATACTATTCCCTGCAATGATCATTACTCTTTTGGGGCACTACCCCGTTCAGTCGGCCGAAACACCTAAACCAGAAGGATCCGAAGCCGGAAGAAACAAAACTGCAATCCTGTGCCCGGAAGATTCCATGTCTCCGGATACTTTAGCTGAAGATTCTCTTATAATACCCCGCCCGGTTAAATGGCAGGATGTTGCCGGCTGGAAATATATTCCCGGAGGTTCTGTAACGATTTCGAACGACGGACAATGGTTTGCCTACTGGTACAGTCCGAATAAGGGCAATTCAGAACTGATCCTGCAAAGCACCGGCGATGATACCCGTAAAAGCCGGGAAATAGGTGAAATACCAAGTGGATTCGGATCACCATCTGCAATTGCCTTCAGCCATGACTCCAGGTTTATGGCCTTTATGGTCTATCCCACGGAGGAGGAGAAGGAGAAAGCGGGCCGCGGCGATGCCCCCTCCAATAAGTTGACGCTGATAGACCTGCAGAATGATGAGGAGACAATATTTGAAAATGTACGGTCTTTTTCATTTTCAGGCGAAAATCCCGGGTGGCTCGCGGTTCACCTTACAACACCAAAACCCTCCCAGGACAGCGAGGCCGGAAAGGGAACCGACCTGCTGCTTACTGATCCCCGAAAGGGAAATACCTTTAACTTCGGTAATGTGTCCGAATATGCGTTTGATAAAAAGGGTAACTGGCTGGCATGGCTTACAGATGCATACGGCAAGGCAGGCAATGGTTTACAGCTGCGCAATATGAACACCGGCGAGGTGTTGTCGCCCGAAAGCGACAAGGCCGCCTACCGCTACCTGAGCTGGACAAAAGAGGGCGACGGACTGGC
>SKND01000055.1 GCA_007120695.1 Bacteroidales bacterium
CTCCTCTCCAGAAATACCTGAAGATGGCCGATGGCCGTGATGCCGGACTCAGAAATATCGAAGGGGATTCACCCGGTGCTTTTCATGAATGGTATCATAACTCTGGAAGAATGGGTGCACAATAGTTCCCGATACAGTATTCCCCCGTTATTGCCATAGCCTGTTTCCTAAAGAAGATAAAATAATTGATTTTATGAACCTTGGTTATGAAAACGAAATAATTGAAGAATTAATTCCAGGGATTTACTGGTATCCCCTTGAAGAGATTATCCTGGCAGGTACTTCCTCTGAAAATTCCTTTGCAACTTCAGGAGTAATTGAAACAGAACCGTATACTTTTTGAAGTAAATCTAATTCGCCTATTTTTTGAAAGACAATCAGGCAACTCGTATCTGTAATAACAACCCTAGGCATTCTTTATATCTGATTCTAAGTCAGACACAGATGTACTGAAAACAGAAACACCATATCTGCCCAATAATTCAATAAAGGCTCTTTTCGATAGCCCTGCCATTTCAGCAGCCTGTCCTGAAGATAGCTTTCCTTCTTCATATAATTTTGATGCAATTATCATGGAAATATCATGATCTTTCAAATCAACATCATCAGGTATACGTAATTTGACTATTCTCATTACTCAATTTTTAATTGTATATACAAATATACATGAATTTCTCATCAGGTGAAAATAACCACAAAGTGCAATACTTTGCATGAGAAATCGACCTTCAGGTCAATTTTTTGCATCTTAATAAAATTACAAGATACACTGACTACAGCATGCAAAATCGACCTTCAGGTCAAATTTTTTAATCTGAATTTCCCATCAGTTGAAAACTCAACAATGAACAATATTTTGCATGGGAAATCGACCTTCAGGTCAATTTTTCATCAGACTTAACTTCCATTGGAATAACCCGGGCACCTTGAATAACGACAGGTTTACGATCAGATGAATTCTTCCATCTTATCAGAACTGGCACTCTTACAACCGATATGTGACCCAACCGGGATTTCCATCAGGAGGTATTTGGGGATAGAAAAATATAAGCTAAATTTGTACTAACTGATGTGATTTTCCAATTGTTAAGGTTATCCTAAAAACAGTAACAATCATGATTTACGGTTTGACAGACGAACAATTCGATGCGATTTTGCAGGAAGCCTCCAGGTTTGAAAATATGACCAGGATGGTTGTCTATGGTCCCGGGGCGACACGGATTAAAAAGTCCGGTTCAAATGTTGAGCTGGCATTAAAACAGCATATCATCGATTCCGGCAAAACAATCTACTCAATTTCCTGAAGATCTCCCTCAGTTCACTTCCTGTGGCCTGAAAAAGCCGTACCAGTCCACCCAGGCATCCATTTGTCTGGCAGAATTTGGCCTAAGTATTATTTCCAGGTTGTTATCCAGCAAATACATTGTGGGTGTGGCAAAAACATGCCAGGCTTTTACAACAGGGCTTCCCCACTTCTGATAATCACAAATACTGATAAATGGAAATACAGCGGCAAATATCATTTCTTATTGTAGTTGTTTTTAACTACAATAAGAAATATTTTATATATTTGCATTATGACATTTAAGGAATTCCATAACAGCATGATATCATTTGTAGTATTTTCCTATGCAGATATTCATGCAGTATTCGGGGGAATTGACAGACGTAGAATTTATGAATGGTGTAAAAAGGGATATATTATCCCGTTGATAAAGGGATATTATCTATTCAGGGAGTTTAAGGAAGCAGAATATCTCGGACTGCTAATATCCAATAAAATTAATGATCCATCATACGTCAGCACGGAATATGTATTGTCAACCGAAGGATTGATCCCCGAATCTGTCTATTCATTTACCGCAGTCAGCACCAATAAGACTTCTGAATACGAAACTTCGCTTGGGTCTTTCAATTACCGGAATATAAAGCCTGAATTATTTATGGGTTATACTCTTGTCAATATTAAAATAAATCTCAGTGGTAGAGTATTGGACCGGCATATAAAAGTTGCATGCCTTGAGAAGGCCTTTTTCGATTTTTTATACCTGAATAAACTCAAAATGACAGACCAGGAAATTGATCATTACAGATTTGACACAGATATGTTAAACCTGATGGATAAGGACAAATTATTCGGGTATGCTGATATCGCAGGCAAAAAAACAATAACTCTCACACTTGAAAAAATTCTCAAACATCATGCTGTCTATTGAAGACATAAGGAGTAGTTATCCTGCAAAGCTCAGAGGGGGCCTTTTTACCCAACATATATTAAAGGAGTACCTTCAGACACTTGTTCTGGACAGGATATCGAAAGAGATTGTTTCCGGCAATCTGACTTTTATCGGAGGAACAAGTCTGAGATTCTGTCACGGACTGGATAGATTCAGCGAGGATCTGGATTTTGATTTTTCAGGCCGGGACAGAGAATCTCTAAGAGAGCCATTCGATAGGATCACAAAAAAAATAATCAAAGAAGGCATAGATTGCATCATTGAGCATAACTATAAAGATACTGACAACTATTGCAGAATTGTTTTTCCGGACATTGCAAAAAAATACAATTTACCCGATACCAGGAAGAAGTTATGGATTAAGATCGACATTCAGCAAAACAGAACAAACTACACCAAAGAGACTTTTTTTATTAACCGTTTCAGCTACTACTACCCCATAATACTGCCTGAAAGGAATATTCTCTTTTCGATGAAGGCAGTTGCACTTGTATCAAGAATGAAAGCAAGGGATATGTACGACTTCAGTTTCCTTAGCAGCAAATCAAGACTTGATTTTAAATACATACAAAATGAATTAAAACTGAGAGGATTCATCATCAGCTCGCCTGAAATGCTAAAAGAATTGATCCTCCAGAAAGAGGCGGAAACTGATATCAAAGAAAAAGAAAATGAAATATCTCTTTTCCTGATGGAAAAAGAAAACAAAACCAGAATTATCACATTCTTTGACTATATCAGGAGACTGAATTTCGGTGAACTATCTAAAAACGGCAATTAGCCTCATTCCGGCTGAGAACCTGCAGGCCAAGAGCCTTAAATCATTCTGTCAAAAGATACTCCCCTTCTTTAGGTATCCGAACATCGATGTCCGATTACAGAGAAGAAGAGTGGATGACAAATTTGCCACTATATGCAATCAATGAAATAACTCATATTTAACACATTACAAGGCCAACAAAAGATCCCATACCATCACTTTCGTGGAAGAAAACGCAGACTAATCAATCTCGCATGGAATATACCTGGCCAGCCCTATAGTTCAACTTTGTATTTATTTCTGTTATGCATCAAAAATACTGCATTTCAGAAACAAAATTAACCTTCCGGTTAATTTTATACACGCACGGCAATTGCTTGGGGTGCCTTTTCGATTTTTCGACAATCCGGAAAGCAGCCTTCATTTCACGTGAACGATAACCAGAATTGCCAGATCAGACAAAAGACATAGAAAATGCCTGGATGTGCCTTGATGATATAGAAACCGGCTTTGCCCGCAAAATTCCTCTCTGGTTATTCGGTTTCCTGTATTGAACGTGGAAGAAAACGCAGAACAAAATCCACTTCAGCACTGGCATCGGTTTTTCTCGTGTAAAATCAATAGTAATGCCACATGTAGGAGATGCTACAGGAAATAGGTAATGAACAGTAGGGTTTTGAAATATTTCAGTGAATGGAGGGGTAGATTCGGCTAATGTTCCTTCACTCATTGCTCAGTGCAAAGTGCTGCAGGTTAATGGTCCCCGGGTTGAATTTCCCACCAGTTATAAGTTGGACTCACGCCCGGGATTACTTTTTCACCCATAATTGGTGTAACCAGTTCAATATCATTTTCTGCTGCCATATCAGCTAATATTTGAATTGATCTATTCCAGGGATGTAATGCTAAATCAAAGGTAGCCCAATGAGTAGGAAACAGGAGCTTTGTATCTATATCCTTACTAAATTTAATTACCTCTTCAGGAAAAAGGTGGGTTAATGGCCATCCTTTATTCCAACCGTCTATTTCAACAAAAGCCAGGTCAAAAGGGCCATATTTTTCTCCTATTTCTTTAAGATGCATGCCGTAACCGGTATCGCCACTAATATAGATGTTCTTATCTGAGCCTTTAAGCACCCAGGAGGCCCAGAGGGTTTTATCCCGGTCGGAATTACTCCTTCCTGAGTAATGAATCGCAGGGCAGGCGGTTATTGTTATAGAACTATAAACCTTATCCTCATACCAGCCCAGCTCTGTTATATTGTCTTTCGGAACGCCCCACCCCACCAGTCTTGCTCCAACGCCAAGCGGTACAATGTATTCTATGTCTCTATCGGCCAGAAATTTTATAGTTGCAGTTTCCAGATGATCGTAATGATCGTGTGTAATGATGACTATATCGATCTCAGGTAGTTCTTCTCTTTTAATAGGTGATTCATCATACCTTCTGACAATTCCCGGAAAGGGGCCCGCATTTTCAAATACCGGATCGAATAAGATACGTTTTCCATCAAGTTCAATAATAAATGTGCAGTGACCAAACCAATAGGCCGCAAAGTTAGATGGGATTTGTGAAA
>SKND01000132.1 GCA_007120695.1 Bacteroidales bacterium
ATTAGAAATTAAAGAGTTACTCTCCAGCAAACCCTGTAACTGCAGAGAGCCGGTGGAAGTATTTGTACCACGCAAAAACAGGTGCTGGTCATAGGCAATTCCTCATTGAATTTGTACTCTATCATTACAGTAGTTTAAATTATCAAAAATTATAACCTTTTAATTCGTTATTATTACTTTCCACTCCCAGTGAAAGAACTATCCGGTTAACAAAATTAAAATAGGACACAACCAGGGTTGCATCGAGAATGGCATTGTCAGTAAGACCGGCTTCCCTAAGTTTTTCATTAATTGTGTCATCTCGAAATGAGCCGGGATGCAAAGTAAGTTCGCTGGCAAACATGATTTCCATATAAAGATCCATATGGTTCACAATACTTTCAGGCCTTAGACTCTGAATTTTGTGAACCTCAGCCAGTTTTCCTCTTTTACCGGTAATGTCTTCATATATCTTCCTGAGTCTGCCGTCGGCCTAATCGGGTTGTATTACCTTTATCCGTGCCATCTAATTTCCCGTGGTTAATGATTTGAACCATTAATATGGGCAAGTTTATCATTAATTCTCTTTTTCAACTCCTTAATCTCTGCTTTTGCAGGTTCAATATCCTTACCCGGGTCAAGATCATTGCATGACTTAATAGCTTTATCTAAAAAAAGGCTCTGTTTTTCATAGCGGCTGCAGGCATCACACATCATCTTGTGAGTCTTAAGCTGCAGCTTCTCTTTCCACGAAAGTTTAAAATGCAGACCTTTTTCAATAATCTCGGTTGCCTTCAGGCATGAGAGAAAGAGTATATGCATTATTTTTCTACTCATATTGAGTTATAATATATTTGTAAGATCCCTCAAAAAGCGCCTTGCCAATTATTTTGGTCATATAATTTAAATATCCTGAACACTTCAGATTTGCGTTAATTGTCGAACCAGTTAACCTCAATACAATCTCTTAATTGTAATTTGGCGCGATGAATGATCTGCCAGAAATTAGAAGGAGTAATGCCTATTTCCTGACAAATATCTTCACCTTTTTTATTTTCCACAAATTTAAGCTGTACACAAGCATTCCACTTATCAGGCAATTCATCTAGACAATCCTTTAAAACTGCCAGGAAATCATTATTATCCAGAAGATGATTCTCTTCTTCATGCCAATCATGAGGGATCCTTCCGGCTTTCCATCTCTCTCCTTCATCAAAAAACTCTGCGAATATCCGGTCATCCAGTTTTACCGGCTGTTTTAATTTTTTCCGGTAAACATCAATTATCTTGTTATTAAGTATAGCATAAAGCCAGGTCTTTGGAGAGCTGTTACCATGAAATCCCTCAATTTTTTCAGATGCAGCCAGAAATGTATCCTGGACTAAATCTTTTGCCATTTCATGATCAGATACTTTGTAGAGTGCCCAGGAGTATAATTCTCCGGAAAATGACTCAACCCATTCGGTAAGATCGACGTTTTGAATATTTTTCACAAAGCATAAGGTTACTTCAACAATTGTTTACCAGACCAAAATACAAAAAAATCACCAGACACTCCTGCCGCCCGGATTACATTCCTTGAACTAAAGCTGCTACCATCATCAAAACGCAATATCTTTCCATCATAGCCCACTGCAATCTAACTAAAATGAACCTCCACACCAAGTTTCTCAAGATAATTTTTCGCTTTCGCGGAAGATTTAGCTGACATACCCAGCGATAATTAGCTATAAGAAGCAACAACCATAAAATATAAGCGTAGCTGAAATGTCCCGGGAGGTGAAATATCACAACCTGAAAACGGAAAGTAAACATTTGCAAAATATAGTAACAGATCATGCTGTTATAAATAAATAATTTACTATTTTTCGACAAGCCCCAAGGCAAGTCAACGAGATATTTCGCTGAAAAATTAACGCTTCGTGTGATCGTAAAATTCATGTAAATCAAAAGACAAAGAATTATGAACTCAACTTTAAAACCACTTCTCACTTTACTGGCAACTATGCTGTTTGCAGTTTCCACAAATGCAAAAGCAGATGATTTTGAAATAATAAAAGGAAGAGTTGTCGATCAACTTTTAAGTTCGGGGGTTAATGACGAAAGCATAGCCGAAATTCTCGAAACAGCCAATGATGACGGCAGCTTTCAGGGTATCAATTACGATGATATCAGCAGAGAGGCTGGATTTCCACACGGTCGTCACACAAATAATCTTTTCAGCCTGGCGAGGGCATACAAGACCGAATCATCCGGATACTCCAGGGATGATAATGTCAAGGATATTATTATCAGGGGACTTATATTTTGGGTAGAACATGATTTTGTTGGTGAAAACTGGCACAACAACCAAATTACAACTCCAACAAATCTGGTTAACCTAATGCTGGTCATAGGCGATGAATTGCCGGCAGATCTTACTGAACAGGCACAACCTATGATCCGAAGGGCAACCATGGAAGAGGAACCGGGAGTATTCTACGGTGCAAGACCCGGAGGTGACAGGATAGCCATTGCAGCCATTGTGGCAAAGAACTTTCTATTCCTCAATGACAAGGAGGCATTTGATGATGTAATACAAATCATTGCCGGTGAGATAAAGTTCACAACCGGAGAGCGTGGAATGCAGCACGATTTTAGTTTCCACCACAGACATGACAGAGTTAACAACACAACCAGCTATGGATACGGAAAATATGCCAACACCTTTGGGGAGTGGGCATCCTATGTAGCTGATACCGATTATCAGTTTCCGATCGACAGGATAAATAAGCTTGTTGATTATTACCTTGACGGGATTTACAAGCATATGGTATATGGCGTTTATATTGATATCGCGGCCTATGACAGAAGTATTACTCACCAGAGGACCAGCACACCAAGAGGAACCCTGGAAATCGAACGGCTACTTAAAAGCACTGACTACCGAAGTCAGGAGCTTGAGGATATCTTGAAATTGAGAACAGGTGAAGAAGCCAAAATAAGGTCTTTCGCCAAGTTTTTCTGGCAAACGGAACACTTTGCATTCCAGAGACCACACTTCTACACGAGCGTAAGAATGCATTCGACAAGGAACAGAAATAATGAAGAACCCTATAACGGACCAGGCATAGTAATTCACCACAGGTCTGACGGAGCAAATTATCTTAGTTTAGATGGTCATGAATATGATGGTATCTGGCCGGTATATGACTGGCAGAAAATTTCCGGAACAACTGTGATGCAAAAACCTCAAAACCATATAGCCACACAATATGGCGGAAACATGCCTGTTCAAACAGATGGTTTAACCGATTTCGTAGGCGGAGTAGATGACGGACTTTACGGCGCAGTTGCATACGACTTTAAAAGCCCCCATGACATGCTTGAAGCTAAAAAATCCTGGTTCTTTTTTGACAACGAATATGTTTGCCTTGGAGCCGATATAAAATCAGATCCAAACCTCCCGGCATATACCACTATTAACCAGGCTCACCTCAGGGGAGATGTTACAGTAAACCAAAATGGACAATCAAAAGTTATGCCCCGGGGCAAAAGTGACCTGGAAAATGTAAAGTGGGTACATCATGACAGAGTTGGGTATATTTTACCTGAACCGGCAACTGTCAATTTATCCAACAGGGCTGAACAGGGTCGCTGGTCTGATATTTCTGCTGCATTGACCGCCCCGGATGAACTGGTAACTCAGGATGTGTTCCTGCTCGGAATAAACCACGGCAACCGCCCCAGAAATGCCTCATATCAGTATATCGTAGTACCCGGAGTAACCACTGAGGAGCTTGTGGCAACAAGTGCCAATAACCGCAACATCATTATACTCTCAAACACACCTGAAATACAGGCTGTAAAACACAACGGACTTGGAATCTGTCAGATCGCATTTTATAAGGGCGGAGAAGTGGAGATAGCCAGCGGAGCCTCCGTCAGAATGGACAGCCAGGGAATGGCAATGCTTAAAATGAACGGAAACAGGATAGCTGAGTTAACAGTTTCCGACCCTTCAAGAATGCTTACAAGAATGACTATAACCGTTCCGGGAATATACAATTCCGGCGGCGATAACTACAAAACTTTTCCCAACCTGGAAGAGAACAATACAATGATCCTGGTCGATCTTCCTAAGGACGTATATGCAGGCAAAAGCGTAACAATTGAATTATAGAAAAGCACTTTAATCATATCACTTACCCACATGCGACGGGTATGATCCTCATCAAAAAAAGAACCTGCTATGGTTCCATCCCTGCCAATAATGTAGGTGGCAGGTACCGGCAATACCCGGTCGTCTTTACCGCTCGCCTCATTGATATTAATCCCCCCAATTCGGTAAATGATATGCATAAAACTGCTCATTTGCCATTTTACCTGGTAATCTTCCATGATCTTCCGGTCATGATCGTAAATAATGTGGAATGAAGCATTTGTCTTTTCAACAGTGGTCATAATGTTTTTATCTGATTCAGGCGTAACGCCTATTACCTGGGCATCGTAGTGTTAATTTTCTGTATATGATACTGCGAATGCTAAGATTGATGCTGCAAATACTAATATTAATTATTGCCTGCCATTACTACTTCAGTTAGTTCAGTATCAG
>SKND01000060.1 GCA_007120695.1 Bacteroidales bacterium
GCTTCACGGGCAAGGTCATCCACCCCGAAATTCTCGTTCTGAAGGTTGGCAAGGACAATTTCGGTAAGCTTTTTTATAAAAATCTCATGCCCCGTAAAAGGCTGTTCAGCCATGATACTTGCAATGGGATCTCCGCCAAAGGACTGAGATGAATCTTCCGCCTTTATTATATCCTGAATTAGCACCTGCCCTCTGCAGGAAACCTGTTATGAAATCACAAGATCAATACAGGTAAATTTAATAAAAGAAATGGTTATTGTCAAGTATTTCAACCAGCAATACTGGCTAAATGTCAGCAACTTCCCCTCTCTCCAAATACTGGGCATCAACCACTGCAATCGCGGTCATGTTCACTATCTCCCTCACCGAACTCTCGATCTGAAGGATGTGCACCGGCTTGTTAAGTCCCAGAAGTATGGGTCCCACTGCCTCGGCTCCCCCGATCTCCTGCATCATCTTGTAGGCAATGTTGCCAGAGCTGAGGTTGGGGAATATTACTGTATTGATATCTGAACCGGCAAGCATTGAAAAGGGGAACCTAATCTTGCGCATATCCCGGTTAAAAGCAAAGTTGGCCTGCATCTCGCCGTCAACCATCAGGTTGGGATGCTCCTTGTGCAGGATCTCAACGGCTTCGTGCGCACGCTGGGGGCTGCCGTCTCTGATTGACCCGAAATTCGAATAGGAGACCAGGGCAATCCTGGGTTCTATATTGAACTTCCTTATAGCATGAGCAACAAGCAGTGTGGTATCAACAAGCGTACGGGCAGAAGGCTCAATGTTCACAGTGCAGTCGGCAAAGAAGAAAGGTCCCTTCTTTGTGATCATAAGGTACATGCCCGCTATGTGGTTCATGGTGTTGTTGGTTCCGGCAATCTGCAGGGCCGGACGAATGGTTTCTGCATACCTGGACGAAAAGCCTGAAATGAAGGCGTCAGCCTCACCAGTTTCGACCATCATTACTCCAAAGTAGTTACGGTCGTACATCTTGTCAAGTGCCTCATCATAGAGCAAACCCTTACGCTGCCTTTTCTTGTACAGTTGTTTTGCATACCGCTCCCTCCTTTCCTCTTCCTTATCGCTTCGGTAATCAATAACCGGCACACCGTCAAGATGCAGGCAATTATCGGCTATCAGCTTCCGTATAACCTCGGTGTTTCCAAGCAAAATTGGTTTGGCTATGCCGTCAACCAGCACCCCCTGTGCGGCCTTAAGTATCTTTAGGTTGTTGGCTTCAGCAAATACTACCCGTTTCGGGTTCTGTTTTGCTTTATCCATAACCGAACTGATAAGCAGATTCTCAAATCCAAGCCGTTTGTTAAGTTCAGAAATATAGGCCTCCCAATCGTCTATCTTTGCTCGGGCAACACCTGACTCAACAGCAGCCTTTGCAACTGCCGACGATACGGTGGCTATCAGTCTGGGATCAAGAGGTTTTGGGATAAGGTATTCCCGGCCAAAAGTCAGATTTTCAAGCCCGTATGCCCTGCTTACATCATCCGGCACCAACTCCTTTGCAAGAGAAGCCAGGGCATGGCAGGCCGCTATTTTCATCTCTTCGTTTATAGTTGAAGCACGTACATCAAGAGCACCGCGAAATATGAAGGGAAAGCCGAGAACATTGTTTACCTGGTTCGGGTAATCCGATCTGCCTGTAGCCATAATGACATCGCTCCGGGTTGCAGTGGCCTCTTCCCATGATATTTCAGGTGTAGGGTTTGCCATTGCAAAAACAATCGGATTGTCGGCCATGCTTCGTACCATGTCGGCTGTGACCACATTGCCAACTGATAATCCAAGGAAAAGATCTGCTCCGTTCATTGCCTCTGCAAGGGTACGCGCCGGTGTATCAGACACAAACTGCTTTTTAATATCATTCAGGTCGGTTCGCTCTCCATGGATCACTCCTTTACTGTCAAGCATTATAAGGTTCTCCGGCTTAACGCCAAGTGAGAAATAAAACCTGCTGCAGGAAACAGCAGAAGCACCCCCGCCATTGACAACAACTTTGAGATCGGAAATATTCTTCCCGTTAAGCTCCAGCGCATTAAGCAATGCAGCACCTGAAATGATCGCGGTACCATGCTGGTCGTCATGGAAGACCGGAATATTGAGTGCTTTCTTCAGCCTGTCTTCTATCTCAAAGCATTCAGGTGCTTTTATATCCTCCAGGTTGATGCCGCCAAAAGTGGGAGAGATAGCTTTAACAATTTCTATAAGCTTTTCGGTATCGTTGCAGTCAACTTCAATATCAAATACATCGACATCTGCAAATACCTTGAACAACAGCCCTTTGCCTTCCATTACCGGTTTGCCGGCAATTGCCCCGATATTTCCCAGTCCAAGCACGGCCGTTCCATTGGAAATAACCGCAACCAGGTTCCCTTTTGCCGTGTACCTGTATGCATCTTCGGGATTCTTTTCAATCTCTTTGCACGGATCGGCCACCCCCGGAGTATAAGCCATAGAGAGATCCCTCTGGGTGCTGTATGGCTTGGTCGGAACAACCTCAATTTTTCCGGGTCTGCCTTTACTGTGGTAGTTCAGTGCTTCCTGTCTGGTGATTTTTGCCATGGTTGATTATTATTAGCTGGTTAAACATCTGATCAGGCAATATGATGGTACAGAATGGTATATTACGAAATATTCCGTTATCAGCAACAGAAAGTATACATGTTATTCGGCATTCGACTGTTCCTGGTCAACCGAACCGGCCAGCAGTTTTTCATAAGCCTTCCGGTTGTTGAAAATATCACAGGCAAGATAAATCGCATGCCTGAAAGGATCAGGAGACGCTATCCCCTTTCCGGCAATTTCAAAAGCCGTTCCGTGTGCGGGTGAAGTACGCACTACCGGCAATCCCGCAGTAAAATTAACACCTGATTCAAACGCAAGTGCCTTGAATGGTGCCAATCCCTGGTCATGATACATTGCTAATATTGCATCAAATTTAGTAAAACTATCAGATGCAAAGAATCCGTCTGACGGAAAGGGGCCAATCGCCATAATATTCTCACTTCTTGCAATTTCAAGGGCCGGCTGGATTACTTCTCTCTCTTCATTCCCGATAAGTCCGTCTTCTCCTGCATGAGGATTGAGTCCAAGAACAGCTATCCTGGGTTTTCGTATATTGAAATCACCGATTAGCGAGCTGTTCAATATACGCAACTTCCTTACTATCATATCCTTATTTAGCATGCCAGGAACTTCAGATAACGGCACATGGCCTGTTGCAACTGCAACCCTCATCATCTCGCTTACCATGAGCATCAGAATATCCCCGGTGTCAAAATGATGGGCAAGATATTCTGTATGGCCTCTGAACGGAAACTTGTCCGACTGGATATTAAACTTATTGATCGGCCCCGTTACGAGAACATCTATAACACCCTGCTTCAGGTCGTTTACGGCACAATCGAGTGATTTCACTGAGGCTTCACCGGCCATGACTGTTGACTTACCGAGCTCAACCCTGATGTTTTCGTCCAGGCAGTCAACAATATTAACCCTTTTTGGATTGGCCTCCATGGCATTCTTAATATTGTTGAAGCTGAAATTGCTGATGTTAAGAGCTTTACGGTGGTAAGCACCTACTTTGGGTGATCCGTATACAATTGGGACACATATATCGAGCATTTTTGTATCCATCAAGGTATTTATAATTACCTCATAACTGATTCCGTTAATATCACCCTGGGATATCCCTACCCTGATCCTGGCATTTTCCATAATATAGACTGTATTTCAGTTTTATACATTATTATTTATTGTCTGTCCATACTGTCCGCCTGCTGCATTACGCTGGCAAAAATGAATATCTCATTTGTCAAAATTCATTAGATGTGACTTTCTGATTCATCCACTGACTTTATAGACGGACTCTTTTAAGCATTAAGTAATGATTCATTCTGATCAAATTGAATAGCCCGAATCAGTTGCCATATAGCTGTGCATCATCCGTTCCCTGAGTATTTTTTTAGAAAATCAAACAGTAATCTTACACCTGTGCCGCTTCCGCCCTTGGTTCTGTAGGAATCTGCCGTATGCATAAAAGCCGGCCCTGCAATATCAAGGTGTATCCACGGATATGAGGTGAAATGCTCAAGAAATTTCCCTGCTGTAATAGTACCTGCCTCCTTTCCTCCAATATTCTTAATATCTGCAATATCTGATTTGATCATTTCGCCATACTCATCCCAGAGAGGGAAATTGACCAGTCTTTCATGTGTATAATACCCGCTCTCTTCCAAAGCAGGATACCATTTGTCTGCTGATTTCTGCATGGCTGCCATCCCCTGCGATCCTATGGCAGCTGCCGCAGATCCGGTAAGTGTTGCCAGGTCAATTACCAGCTCAGGCTCATATTGCCCGGCCCAACTCAGAGCGTCACCCAGTAGAAGTCGTCCTTCGGCATCTGTATTTAACACTTCTACCGTTGTTCCGTCATACATGGTAATAATATCTCCGGGAACTATGGCATTACCGTCCGGCCTGTTATCTGTTGCAGGTATCAGCCCGATTACATGCAACGGGAGTTTACAGGAAGCTATAGCAAGAAATGCTCCGGCAAC
>SKND01000194.1 GCA_007120695.1 Bacteroidales bacterium
GTGAAAATGAAGCATGATAAAAAAGAGGGGATTATTGTTTTTCCAAATCACGGCAGCCAGGAAGTTGGCAAAGGACTTGAAAAGAGAATATTAAAAGATGCAGGATTAAGATAGTGAATGAAAAGGAGATGATTACTATGAAAACAACAAGGAAAAAAATAAAAATCACAGTTGAAAAAACAGATACGGGATTTTCAGCCTTCAGTGATGATTATCCTTTATTTACAACAGGCAGGACAGTACCTGAACTGGTGGATAATGCACTGGAAGCAGTTAATTTTTATTTCGAGGATGAAGGTTTAGAGTTTACCCATGAAAACTTGAGTTTTGAAGTTGACTTCAAGCAGTTTTTTCAATATTATAAAGTATTGAACTCGAAATTTCTTGCTCATAAAATTGGAATGAACCCGACCCTCTTATCCCAATATGTACAGGGACATAAAAAACCCTCTGAAAAACAGACAGAAAAAATATTGGCGGGCATCCATCAGATCGGGAAGGAATTGTCGGAGATCAATCTGATCCATAAAAAATAATCACACTGGCTTATTAATTTCAAGACATTCATATACCTGATTGATGCTTTGCTCGTTATCTGCAATTACTATTAATACATCATTTGCTTCAATAACTGTTGAACCACTTGGGGTAATAAACTTTCCGTTCCTGTTAATTACAGCAATTAAAGATGTCTTTGGAAAATGCAATTCAACAATTTCTTTCCCGACCGCATAACAATCATCTGGTATTTCAATTTCAGCCATTTCAGTTTTGGCACGATCGGATAGAAATAGTTCAACAGAGGATTTTGGCTTAACTCTTTCAGGCAGGGCAACATGTAACCATTTTGCGATAACAGATAATGTAGTGCCCTGAATCAATACGGAGGTTACTGATACAAAAAACACGATATTAAAAATCATGCTTGCTTTTTCAATTCCTGCTATCAGTGGATATGTAGCAAATACTATCGGAACAGCACCCCTTAAACCTATCCATGAAATGTAAATTCGCCTTCTGAGCCTCATCCTGAATGGGATTAAACTCACCATTACACTAAAAGGGCGGGCAACGAATATTAAAAACAGCGATATAATAATGCCAACCCCAATAAATGGCACAACCTGTGACGGGAATACCAGTAATCCAAGAGTAAGGAAAAGTACTATCTGAACAAGCCATGCCAGACCATCAAAAACCTTTAAAACGGATTTCTTATGAATAAAATCCTGGTTGCCGAGATAGACAGCACATATATAAATCGCTAAAAAACCGTTCCCTCCGATAAAATCAGTGGTCGAGAATGTCAAAAACATCAATGCAATGACCAACACAGGATACAGTCCCTCAAAATCAAGTTTTATCTTATTGATTATATAGGTGCTGACCTTCCCGAAGAGATATCCTGCCAAAGCACCAATAATCATCTGCTGGAGAAATAACGGTATAACGGAAATAAAACTCTTTTCCTGATTCACTACCAATCCTAAAAATGCAATTGTCAGCACATAAGCCATCGGATCATTACTCCCGCTCTCCAACTCCAGGGTAGGACGTAGTTTACTTTTAAGTGCAAGACGATTT
This sequence comes from Bacteroidales bacterium, assembly GCA_007120695.1. Taxonomy (GTDB): domain Bacteria; phylum Bacteroidota; class Bacteroidia; order Bacteroidales; family PUMT01; genus PXAP01. The sequence continues at coordinate 1,585 of SKND01000194.1, forward strand.
GAGCGTAGTATGGAAAAAACAGCCGCAGCATCAGTGGAAGAAACAATCGCACCTAAAAGCAATCCCTCATAAATCGTGAAATCTGTGATTGCCCAAACGAAAATCCCCAACGTAACTGCAGTAAGCAATACCCCGAGGGAAGATAAAGTAACACCTTGCCAGAGAACAGACCTGGTTGATGCCCAATCAGTATCAAGACCGCCAGAAAACAAAATAAAATTAAGTGATACTATACCGATAAACTGTGCAATTTTGGGATCATCGAAATATATACCAAGTCCATCAGCCCCTGAAATCATTCCAATAGCAAGGAATAATATCAATGTCGGAACACCAAATTTATAGGAAGTTTTACCTGCTATAATACTTACCAATAGCAATAGAGAGCCAATTAACAGGATATTTTCGATGGTTATATTCATTCAATAAGAAAACTATAGAATATGATTTAGGACAAATAAAGACGTTAGTTAATCATTGAATCGTAAAAATAATAAAACTGGTACGTTAATTTTAAGCAATTGAATATTAATACCTATAAATGTAACGATGAGGGACATTAACCCATTCTCTGCTTAGTAGGATTTTTCTACCTGTTGTTGTTTTTCCTTTTTCAGGGGGTACAATTTAGGGTACAAATCGGGGGTACAAAAAAACAATAACCCCTCATGCTCAATTACATGAAGGGTCTTTTCTGTAGCCTCACCAGGAATCGAACCTGGATCTACGGTTTAGGAAACCGCTATTCTATCCATTGAACTATGAGGCCGGACAAGATTTTTGATTTTAGTCTGGAGTTTCTGTGTTCCGCAAAAACCCGGGAACAAAATTCAATCCAAAATCGGGGACAAAAATAATGATATTTGCCGTTGAAACAAAATCCCAGATGAAATAGTACCCCTGAAATCATAAAGCCTTTATTTTTAAGGCCATTTAATTGTCTATATTTTAAAAATGAACTATATCTAAGGTGCAAAGATTCATATCATGCCTGTTTACCTAAAATGCACCTTCGATATAACCAGGAAACTATGCATTTATGAATTTTGGGGTTGTATAGTGATTTTCTCTGTTTACCCAGGTTTTCAAGCATGAAATTGTGCAAAATTAATATTCTCCGGGTAGACAAATAATTTGTGCAACGGTTTTAACCGGTATATTCAGATATTGTATATCTTTAAACAGTCGGAATTGTGGCATACCGCTCATGTTAATGGTCAGCCGTTTCAGCATAATATCCGGTCAGCCGGTCAAAACACATCTTTTTTCTGTGAACTACATTGATGCATTTATAATAATTATTTTCGTCTGGGCCGTTTACCGGGGTTTCAGCAAGGGACTGGTAATCATGGTTTCAGCCTTTGTCGCCCTGATAATAGGCATCTGGGGAGCCATGAAGTTTTCTGATCTTGTGGGAAAGTGGCTCACAGATACTCTTAACGTGTCGACCCCATACCTCAATCTCGTGTCTTTTACAATAACATTCATAGCAATTATTATTGTCATAAATATCGCCGCATTTCTTCTGAGCCGCCTGCTTGATGCGATAGCCCTGGGACTGGTCAACAGATTGCTGGGAGCCTTGTTCAGCCTGCTGACAATGGGCCTCTTTATCAGTGTAATATTTGTAATACTGAATGCTTTCGACGAGCGGCACGAATTTCTTCCTGAAGAACAGGTTGCAAAGTCACAACTTTATAAGCCGGTTGCAAATTTTGCTCCCAGCATATTCCCCTTTCTCCGGTTTGATAATATAGCCAGGGAAATTGAAAACCTTTTAGGGAATAGAACCTTTATTGAAACCTCGCTTTCGCGGAAATATTATTTTTCACACTTGTGTCGCGACAATCTTAATGAGCTTCTCCCTTTAAAATGCCAGAGGGATCATAAAAGATTGATTATATCTGATTGTAAAACTGGAAGGTAACCCGTTATTCTTATCAGAATTTCGCCAGTATCTGTACAAAGATTATAAGGAGAACCATAGCTACAGGATAAACTGTTGCATAAGCAATCTGGGGAGCATTGCTGTCGGTCATGGGATCTATAGCAGCCAAACCGGGTGTACTGGTCATTCCTCCCGTAAGGGTCCCGAAAAGCGAAAGCAGGTTAATACGCAGCAGGTAATGTGCCACAAAGGCTGATATGATCATCGGGAGAAGGGTGATGATAATTCCGGCAAGAAAAAGATTAATCCCATAGCTCATATAGGTCTCAACAAGATGTGCTCCGGCCTGTGTCCCAACGGCTGCAAGGAAAAAGAGCAGTCCGAGTTGCCTCAGCAACTGGTTTGCCGCAGCAGACATAGACCAGATAACAGGGCCGGTCTTCCCCAAATGACCAAGTATTAATGCTACTATCAGCACTCCGCCAGCCAATCCCGGACTGAATATCATATTTTCGGAAAAACTGATCTGCAGACGGCCGACAAGTATGCCCAGAACAATACCGGCAGCAATGGGAAACATATTGGTGTCGGAAAGTTTCTTTTCCTGGTTGCCGAAAATTGTGGATACGGCACTGATATTTTCCTTATTGGCCGCTATAAGCAGCTTATCGCCGAAACGCAAATGAAAATTTTCTGCAGGAACGATATCTATCCCGCTTCGCCTTATCCTTGTTATTGTGGCATTGTAATTTGAAAAAAGGTTAAGTTGACCAATTGTCTTGTTTACAACCTCCTTGTTAGTAACGAGAATGGATTGCACTTCATAGTCTGCGCCCAGCGGTATTTCATGATCTGTGGGACTGCCGATAAGGAGTTGTACCTTGTACAGGGCCTTCCGGCTCCCTACTGCCCTGACCATGTCTCCTTTCTGCAGAACGGTTCCCGGAGTCGGAGTCATCGCCTTACCACCTGCCAGTACGCGTGATATGCTTGCACCGGTCATGCTCCTGACCTGGAGCTCTCCGATGGTTCTGCCAGCTATATTCTCATTTTCCACCACATAATGCTGGTTGCAAACTTCAGGGTAGATATTAAGAAGCTGTGCATCGATTTCTTCCTCAGCCTTTTTAATACTGACATTGAGCAGTTTCGGCAACAGCCGAACAAAAAGGATCACACCAATAACTCCGAAGGGATATGCTATACCATAACCAATCGGGGCCAGCGAAGAGCCGGTCGAATCAATTGCCGCCGCTAGTCCGGGTGTGCTTGTCAGTGCCCCGGTGAAAAGTCCTACTGCAAGATGATAATCAATATCCATCAGCCAGGCTGTAATAATGGTTGTTGCTGCAGCCAGGCTTACAAGTAACAAGGCAACCGCAACAAGCCCGGCGCCACGTGACCGGAAAACCTGGAAAAAGCCGGGACCCGCCTGTAACCCAATAGTAAATATAAACAGCACAAGTCCTACATCCTGAAACTCTTCGGGAATAATGACACCAAAATGTCCGAACAACAAGGCAACAAATATAACTGCCGAAATATCAAGTGATATTCCCCTAATCTTAATGCGGCCAATAACAAAGCCTATGGCAATTATCAGGAAAAGCGAAAAATAGGCAACTGAAAATACAGACATTCTGAGGGAATTGTTTGGGAAAAACAAAATTAGGGTATAAAAGGGAAATTACAGAATTAAATTGAACCTAAAAATAGATATCTTTCATTCTGATAATATTGGCTGCAGAGATACCTCCAGGGCGGGACTGATTAATTAGTGCCTGTCCAGACATTGACTCTTTAGACAGACTAATTTGAGCCTTGAAATCTTGAAATGCCGTTATTCACTAACACTTATTTATAAACAGTTTGTATTATATAGAACAAAAGTATTTATCTTTAGCCCGATTATGAGGTTAGCAAGAGTCTTCCTGTTTCTCACAACATTATCCGGATCTTTTCAGATTTATAAAAACTGAAAGATTTTACCGAAAAATTTCAATGAAATCCTTTTTCTTTAAAAAATTGCTTAAAATTGTATTGTGAAATGAGCAATCTGATATTCATTGATCAATGTGACTATTTATAATTGGTGTGTATCATTTGGCAAATTAACTAATTTACTAATCACTTAAACGAAGTTAAAACTTTCTTTCCAAAAGAGATGAAGACAAAAAAGTCGTCTGGAGCTTACCGCGAAGACAATGATGCCTTGAAGGGGAAAAAGAAGCATAAACTTACCCCGATCAAGAAGCAGAAATCAAAAAGGACCCAGTTCCTTGATGAGATTGAGGATTTTGAAGATGATGAATTAAATTTTAAAGCCGAAGACTTCGAAGATCTGTATGAAGATCCTGAAGATTATGATGATGAGGATGATGACTATTAAGCAGGTACCTTCAGCCTGTCATAACCTCTAACCTCACGAACCTAATTTAGCATTAACAACGAAAAAGCTGTTGCTCTTTCCGTTGTGTGGTGATATGCCTGTAATCAAAAAATTACAACAGTTTCTTAATATTTTCGGTAACTATATGACCATCGAAAAGATGGATCAGGCGATTTGCTTTTTCAGCATCTGATGGTGAGTGAGTAACCATTATAATGGTGGTACCCTCTTCATTAAGTTGCTGCAGAAGGTTCATGACCTCTTCGCCATTTGCCGAATCCAGGTTGCCTGTTGGCTCGTCGGCAAGGATAAGGCGTGGATTGGCAACAACTGCCCTGCAAATAGCCACCCTCTGTTGCTGACCTCCCGAAAGCTGCTGGGGGAAATGCTTTCTCCTGTGTGCTATCTGCATTCTCTCCAGCACATGTTCAACCTTTTTCTTTCTTTCTGTAGCCGATACCTTTAGATACAATAAAGGGAGTTCAATATTCTCAAAGACTGTGAGCTCATCAATCAGGTTAAAGCTCTGAAATACAAAGCCAACATTTGATTTCCGCAAATTAGTACGTTTTCTTTCAGTATAACCGGAAACTTCCGTTCCATTGAAATAGAATTCCCCTGAAGTTGGATTATCAAGCAAACCCAAAATATTAAGCAAGGTAGATTTCCCGCAACCCGAAGGTCCCATGACAGCAACAAATTCACCACTTTTGATTTCCAGGCTGACTTTGTTCAGCGCCGTGGTTTCTACCTCATCGGTCCGGAAAACTTTCGTAAGATAAACAGTCTTTATCATCGCTGGTTTTAGTTATTGGTTAACAATCTGTTTGCTTCTACGGCAGACCTGTGAGCAGTTCTCCCGGATAAAGTTACAAAAAACATTAATACAACAACAGAATGATTTCTGGTCAAATTTTGCTAACTTGCTTTTCTTTTGCATGGAAACAGTTTTGGAAACTCCTGAAGGGAAAAAGTACCTGGTTTAGCCAAATCCCGGAAAAAAGAGAGAAATGAAGAAGCCCGATAAATTGATTTTTATGGTTGATGATGACAAAGTTATTCTCAACCTTCTCGAATATGTTTTCCAGGGGAAAGACGGATATACAATAAAAACATTTACATCAGGAGAAGAGTGTCTGAGCAATATGGATATGAATCCGGATCTGGTAGTTCTGGATTACATCCTTAACGTATCTGACAACAAAGCTTTGAACGGCCTTGAGACACTTAGAAAAATAAGGGAAATACACACTGGTATGCCTGTAATTATTTTATCGGGAAAGACTGACGAAGAAACCGGACAGGAGATGATGAGAAACGGGGCTGTTAAAGTTCTTACCAAAGATGATTTTTTTGTCGACAGACTTGAAAAATATATGGCCTATGTTATAGGATGACATTTCAGGGCCGGATAAACAGCAAATTCATAAAATCATTTCAGTGAGAAAGATATCCGGCCGTATGTCCTGGCCGGGCCAATTTTTTTTCTTTTTTTATTTAATATTTAATTTATACTTTTGCACGACCATTTTTTTGTTATGCCAGCTTATATTGAACAATACGATATAGCGTTCAAAGGCTTGAAAACAGGGGTGCATAATTTCATTTTTGAGCTGGAAGACGATTTTTTTGGTCACTTTAACAATCCCGAATGCCCGGGTGGTAAAATCAGTGTTAATGTGGAAATGGATAAAAAGGACCATCTGTTGTCCCTTTTTTGCACTTATTCGGGTAGTGTAAGAGTTGCATGTGATCGCTGTCTTGAAGAGTTTCAGCTTGAAATGGATTTTGACAGTAACCTTTTTGTCAAGTTTGGAGATGAAGAGACTGAAATTGATGCTGATGCTATATTTATACCGGTTAATGAGCATAAACTGAATATGGCAGATTACTTTATTGAGAGCATATGCCTCAACCTGCCTTTCAGGAAGGTACACGGTAAAGATGAAAAGGGCAATGATTTATGCAATAAGGATATGATAAATAAACTCAACAGTCACAGGGCTGATGAAGATAACAGGGCTGCTGATCCCAGGTGGGATAAGCTCAGAGATATGATAAATAAAAAGAATTAATCAAAAATAAATTACAAACATGGCACATCCTAAAAGAAAAATCTCCAAAACCAGAAGAAATAAAAGAAGAACGCATTACAAAGCTATTGCACCAACCATGTCATCCTGCCAGAACTGCGGTGCGACCGTAAAATATCACAGGGTTTGCGGAGAGTGCGGTTATTATAGGGGCAAACTTGCTATTGAGAAGGAAGTTGTCGCATAAACGGCAACTGACCACAGAGTCTGTAGGGACCATTTGAATAATTGGACAAGCCATAAGAACTGAAGGGCTGATCATGTTAATGATGTTGCTACGCTATAATAAACCAGACTGTTAACTATACATTATGCAAATGAAGATTGCACTTGACGTTATGGGAGGTGATTTCGCTCCTGAAGCTACAGTGATGGGGGCCATCCTGGCTCACAAAGTTTTTCCTCCCGATGTCAGATTGGTTCTGATAGGAGACGAAAACAAAATTGTAGAAATAACAAAAAGAGAAAACTTTGACCATAAGGAATTTGATATTGTCCATTCAGAAGAAGTAATAGGGATGGGCGAGCATCCGGCCAAGGCATTTTCAAAAAAGCTAAAATCCAGTATAGTTATCGGGTTTGGAATGCTTACACAGGGTCATGTTGATGCCTTTGCCAGCACTGGAAACACCGGGGCAATGATGGTGGGCGCAATGTTTATGGTAAAGTCAATTCCCGGCATAATACGTCCGGCGATATCTGCCCAGGTACCAAATACCGGCGGCAAATCAGCCACCCTTCTTGATGTTGGCATCAATCCGGATTGCCGGCCGGACGTCCTCTATCAATATGGCATACTTGGTTCACTTTACGCAAAGCATGTATTTCATATAGAGAATCCCAAAGTGAGACTGCTTAATCTTGGTTCTGAAGAGGAAAAAGGTAACCTGATCACAAAAGCAGCGCATGAGCTAATGAAAGGATCGGATGATTTCAATTTTGAGGGTAACATAGAAGGCAACGAGCTTTTTGACGAAGGTAAATCTGATGTTATCGTATGTGATGGTTTTGTAGGAAATGTTATTCTCAAGGAGGCAGAGGCGTTGTACACACTTATCAGAAAAAGAAAAATCAACGATGAATTTTTTGAAAAATTCAATTTTGAGAACTATGGAGGTACACCGATACTTGGAATAAACAAACCGGTTATAATCGGCCACGGTATATCAAATGCGACAGCAATCAAGAACCTGCTCATTCATTCAAGGGATGTAGTTGACGTGAAGCTTATGGACAAGTTCAAACAAGCTTTTAAATAATGATCAGGGCAACCATAACAGGAATCGCAGCTGAGCTACCTGACGATATTCTCACCAATGATGAGTTGAGTAATATGGTTGACACTTCTGATGAATGGATAATGACCCGCATCGGTATAAAAGAACGCCGCATACTCAAAGAGAGTGGTAAGGGTTCCTCACATCTTGGAGCAAAAGCAGTTAAAAAATTGCTGGAAAAAACAGCAACTGATCCCGCTGAAATAGATCTTCTGATTTGTGCCACGGTAACTCCGGATCACCAGTTTCCTGCTACAGCAAATATCATTTGTCACAAGGCCGGGATAAACAATGCATTCAGCTATGACCTTAATGCGGGTTGCAGTGGTTTCCTCTATGCCCTTGCAACCGCCCAGCAGTTTGTGGAAAACGGAAAATCCAAAAAAGTTGTGGTAGTAGGTGCCGAAAAAATGTCCTCCATAGTTGATTACCAGGACCGGGCAACTTGCCCTATATTTGGAGATGCAGCAGGCGCAGTTCTTCTTGAACCGTCAGAAGCAGACACAGGGATAATTGATTCAATACTGCAATCGGACGGAGCCGGACAACCTCATCTCCATCAGAAAGCAGGAGGATCAGTAAGCCCGGCATCACACAGGACCGTTGACGCAGGAGAGCATTTTATTTACCAGGAAGGACAATGTGTATTTAAATGGGCCGTTTCTAAAATGGCCGATGTTTCTGGTAAGATAATGAAAAGAAATACCCTGGCGCATGAAGATATAGCCTGGCTTGTACCACACCAGGCAAATCTGCGGATTATTGAAGCAGTAGCAAGGAGAATGAATCTTGACAAAAACAAGGTGATGATAAATATCCATAAATATGGTAATACAACAGCAGCAACACTGCCTCTTTGCTTATGGGAATGGGAAAACAGGCTCATGAAGGGAGATAATATAATCCTGACAACTTTCGGAGCCGGTTTTACATGGGGTGCGATGTATCTAAAGTGGGGTTATGATGGAAACTACCGGGATTACTAAGTATAGCCCGTCTATAAAGTCTGTGTCTGAATCAGAAAGTCCCATCTGATGAATTTTGACTGGCATTATGGACAGACACTAAGTTAATAATAATATTTTCAAAAAATAATACCTTAAATTATGGCAAAGAATAATGACAATGACGCCAATGTAATTAACCTGATAGGCTCGGGCACTGAAATTACAGGTGATGTGAACTGTAACGGCGATGTTCGAATTGATGGAATCCTGAACGGAAATCTGTTAACTAAAGGTAAAGTGGTAATTGGTGAGACCGGAAAGGCAAAAGGTGAGATAACATGCAAGAATGCAGATATCTCAGGCAAATTGGAAGGAAAAATTATCATCTCTGAACTGCTTTCACTTAAACCATCATCACTTATTATAGGTGATATTATAACCAACAGACTTGCTATTGAGCCCGGAGCAAAATTTACCGGTAACTGCAACATGAATAAGACTGAAGGAGCATTATCAGCTGAAACCAAAAAAAATTCAGGTCAGGAAAAGAAATAAACAGATCAATTCATGCAGCATAAATGCCGCGGAGAAAAAAACAGAATTCCGGGGCTTTTATTTTGGATGCAATCGGGATGTTAATAAATTAAAGTTTTGCCGGGCTGAAAAATTATATCTATATTGGTCCTCTATTACACATTGATTAAACCCCCGTAATGTCAGCCAGGATAAGATTCTTCAATTCACTTCTGTTGTTTTCGGCACTGATGTTTTTGACAGGATTTATATTTTATTCAACCTTCCTGAGTGACTATTTCCTTCCCGTTTTTTACATTTTTATCTTCTATTTTTTCCTTCTGACTGTTGCCGGAAGACTTTTTGTAATGAAAAGTAATCCTGAAAAGCCAGGCGATTTCAATATCCGGTATTTTATCGTAAGATGGGCAAAGGTTCTCCTGCACCTGATATTTATTGTAGCCTATATTATTAATGACAAGGAGAACATTCTTTCATTTATATTGGCTTTCCTGGCATGTTATGTCCTTTTTTCTGTGTTTGATATTTATACCCTGAGCTTTTCTGTTAAAAAAAAGTAACCTATTTTAATTGCAGCCGTAAAAGATTATTACTTTCACCATTTTGGATAAAATTAATAACCTGAAAATTTTGAAGTCTTACAGGAAGTTGATCCGGCCATTAATTACACTTTTACTATCTGCGTTAATTGCCGGACAGGCTGTTAAAGCGGAACATGCACAGTTAGATTTGCAGATTGATGCAGAGATTGATGATCTGGGATTTGATCCGGGTGCATTTATCTTTGATCATATAGCAGATGCATACGACTGGCATCTTTTTGACATTGACGGCAAACATTACAGTGTGCCGCTTCCGGTAATACTCTATACACGCAAAAAAGGATTAAATATTTTTCTTTCAAACAGGTTTGACCATGGTCATGTTGCATACAGGGGCTTCAGAATTGAAACCGAAGGCCCGAAAAAGGGGAAAATAGTGGTTGCACTTGAAGACGGCACAACTGATATGGAGGCTGCTATGCCCCTCAATCTGTCGATGACCAAAAATGTTGTGGGTATGTTGTTTGCTGCGATGGTGATGACAGGAATCTTTCTTTCAATTGGGCGTCGTTACAGGAGAAAACCTCTTGAGCCACCAAAAGGAATACAGAGCCTCTTTGAACCTATAGTCCTTTTTGTGATTGATGATATTGTTAAGCCTGCCATCGGAGAAAATAAATATGAACCATTTCTGCCATATTTACTTACACTCTTCTTCTTTATATGGATAAACAATATGCTTGGACTGATACCCATATTCCCTATGGGAGCAAATGTTACAGGCAACATTTCGGTAACAGCAGGACTTGCACTTACATCATTTCTGGCCGTTAACCTGAGCGGGAATAAGCATTACTGGCAACACATTTTCAATACCCCTAATGTGCCGTTTTTCCTCAAACTACCCATACCAATTATGCCTTTAATTGAGCTGATAGGAATAATCACCAAGCCGTTTGTGCTTGCTATCCGTCTTTTTGCCAATATAACTGCGGGACATATTATTACCATGGGTTTTTTCACACTTATTTTCATTTTCGCACAGGTTTCTCCTGCTTTTGGCTACGGAGGCACAGTTTTGGCAGTCGGTTTTGGCATTTTCATTACATTTCTGGAGCTGCTTGTGGCTTTGATACAGGCTTATGTCTTCACTTTGCTTACATCACTGTTTATTGCAGCGGCAGTTGACGACGGACATTAATTTTATGTTGCAGAAAAATGATATTCTTTAATTAAATAATGATTCTTTATCCTTAAAATTTAAAATTATGCTCGTATTATCTATTATTTTACAAGCCACGTGGGCAACAGCTGTTTCCCAGATCGGAGCAGCTTTTGCAGCAAGCATATGTCTGCTGGGTGCAAGTTTTAGTATCAGTAAGATTGGTGTAACAGCACTTGAGGCTATAGCACGCCAGCCTGAAGCAGCAGGAGATGTTCGTTCAAATTTGATTGTTGCGGCAGCACTGATTGAAGGGGTAGCCTTCTTTGCAATAGTAGTGTGTCTGCTGGTGCTATTCATGTAATTACCAAAAATATGAAGCTCACATCTCCTGTATCTGGCTATCAGATACAGGAGATATTCACTAATATCTTTAATATGATGAGATGAATCCCTCATGTTTATGTGAATTTGCAACATATTGTTCAATAAATTATGAACTTTAACTAAATAATATTCAGATGCACCTGATAACTCCCGATTTCGGATTGTTTTTCTGGATGCTTGTTACTTTCATGCTGGTTTTTATAATACTCAAGAGGTTTGCATGGAAGCCAATCGTACAAGCACTTAAAGAACGTGAAAATAATATCCGGGAAGGAATTGAGAATGCTGAACAGGCAAGTGAAGAACTTGCTAATGTTAAGGTAAAATCAGAAAAAGTCATCTCTGATGCAATTGTGGAACGTGACCAGCTTATCAGGCAGGGAAGGGAGCTGAAGGAGAAGATTATTTCAGAAGCCAGGTTGCAGGCAGAAGCAGAAGCCAAAAAAATTGTGGAAGCATCAAAAAAGCTAATCGAAGAGGAAAAGACAGCAGCAATAAACCAGATCAAGGTTCAGATTGCATCCCTTTCGGTTGAAATTGCCGAAAAGATCCTCAGGAAAAAGCTGGAGGATGATATTATGCAGAAAGAATTAATGACCAGCCTGCTGGATGAATTCAAACTGAATTGAATATAACTCAAAATGGACCAGAGCAAGATTCCAGTAAGATATGCCAGAGCTCTTTTCCTTCTGGGAAAGGAGAAAGGGATTATTGATAAACTTGCAGCGGACATCAATCTTCTTTCTGAGTTTTTCATTAATACACCTTCTGTTACTTTCTGGCTGAAAAACCCGGTAATAAAACCAAAACAGAAACAGTCGACTCTCCGGAAACATTTTGAAGGAAAAGTAACTGAAACAACCATAAAGTTTGTAAGTCTGGTTATAAGTAAAAACAGGGAAAAATACTTTCCCGACATATTCAGGAATTTTATCCGTTTTTATAAAGCAGATGCAGGGATAAGGACCTTTATTCTGACAACAGCCGTTAAAGCAGATGCCGTAATAAAGCAGAGTGTGGGTTTGAAATTTGCAAAAGAACAAACCACCGGACACGAAATTATTACAAAGGTAAAACCATCAATTATCGGGGGATTTATGGTTCAGTGTGATGACCTGCTTTATGATGCATCCGTTGCAACCGAGCTTAATAGAATGAAAAAGGAGTTAACCGGTCAGGTTATTGAAGAGGCTATCAGGAAAACCGGATCATAATTAAAAAATATTTTATTTGGTATGAGCGATTTAAAACCAGGAGAGGTATCGGAAATAATAAAACAACAGCTCGAAGATTTCAATGTAAATGTTGTGCAGGAAGAGGTGGGCACGGTATTGCAGGTTGGCGACGGCATTGCAAGGCTTTACGGGCTTTCAAATGTAAGGTCAAACGAGTTAATTGAGTTTGAGTCGGGAGTGAGAGGAATCGTGCTTAACCTGGAGGAGGATCATGTCGGAGCAGTTCTCCTGGGTGATTCCGAAACTATTAATGAAGGAGATATTGCAAGGAGAACCGGTCAGATTGCATGTCTTAATGTAGGTGAAGGATTGATAGGAAGGGTAATCAATACTCTTGGCGAACCACTTGACGGGAAGGGCCGGATAACAGGAGAGCTTTTTGAACTCCCGTTCGAACGTAAGGCACCCGGAGTGATATTCAGGCAACCTGTTTCAGAACCTTTACAGACAGGCATCAAGGCAATTGACTCGATGATACCTGTCGGAAGAGGTCAGAGGGAGTTATTAATAGGTGACCGCCAAACCGGCAAAACGGCAATTGCAATAGATACGATTATCAATCAGAAATCTTTCTACGAAAAGGGAGAGCCGGTATATTGCATTTACGTGGCAATAGGCCAGAAGGGATCAACTGTAGCTCAAATAGCAAGGGTACTTGAAGAGAAAGGAGCTATGAAATATACAGTGATAGTTTCGTCAACTGCATCTGATCCGGCGGCCCTGCAGTTCTATGCACCTTTTGCCGGCGCAGCCATTGGCGAATTTTTCAGAGATACCGGCAGATCAGCGCTAATTATATACGATGATCTTTCAAAACAGGCAGTTGCATATCGTGAAGTTTCACTTCTGCTTAGACGGCCGCCGGGACGCGAGGCTTATCCCGGAGATGTTTTTTACCTTCACTCCAGGCTTCTTGAAAGAGCAGCAAAAATCATTCAGTCGGATGAAATTGCTGCCAAAATGAATGACCTGCCTGACGTTCTCAAACCACTTGTAAAGGGTGGAGGATCGCTTACTGCACTGCCCGTCATAGAAACACAGGCAGGCGATGTCTCTGCCTACATTCCGACTAATGTAATTTCGATTACTGACGGCCAGATATTTCTTGACAGCAATCTTTTCAATGCGGGCATAAGACCAGCTATCAATGTCGGTATTTCTGTTTCGAGGGTAGGGGGAAAAGCGCAGATCAATTCTATGAAAAAAGTAGCAGGTACGCTGAAACTTGACCAGGCACAATACCGTGAGCTTGAAGCGTTCTCAAAGTTTGGTTCGGATCTTGACGCAGCAACCATGGCGGTACTTAACAAGGGATCAAGGAATGTGGAGATCCTTAAACAGAACCAGTATTCACCCATGACTGTTGATA
>SKND01000333.1 GCA_007120695.1 Bacteroidales bacterium
CAAGATTCCATTTAGAATGGCTAACAGATTCCGGTTCCGATGGAAGCAAAAACTCTGATGGAAGATGTTCGGGACTGACCTCTTTACCGGGAAATGTGAGGCAAAGTCGTTCCGTAAGATTCCTGAGTTCCCGGACATTTCCGGGCCACTTATATCCCTTGAGAATTGAAATTACTTCCGGATCAACCGTAGGAGGGCTGGAAGGACTAAATTCATTAATAAACTTTTCTATAAGCAGGGGTATATCATCAGTTCGTTCTCTGAGTGGAGGAATACTGACTGGCAGAACGTTCAGCCTGTAAAAAAGGTCCTCCCTGAACCGTCCCTCTGACACAAGTTTCTTTAAATCGTATTTGGTAGATGTAATAATCCGCACATCTATTTTTATTGCCTTTGAGCTTCCTACAGGTTCGAGTTCCTGCTCCTGAATTACCCTGAGTAGTTTGACCTGTAATTCAAGGGGAATATCATCAACATCATCCAGATACAAACTACCCATATCCGCCATTTCAAACCTTCCTTTCCTGTCTTTTTCTGCTCCTGTAAAAGCACCTTTAACATGCCCGAACAGTTCACTTTCAAATACCTCTTTTGCCAGAATTGCACAACTTACTTTAATGAATGGCTTATTTTTCCTGTTACTGTTATAATGAATAATATTGGCCAGAAGTTCCTTCCCTGTACCGGTTTCGCCTGTAATCAGAATGGAAGCTCCTGAATCGGCAACAGACTTTATCATTTCGAACATCTGTACAACCGGTTTGCTCTCGCCCGTGAAACTGGAAAAATTGTACTGGTGACTGACCTGGCTTTGCAAACGCTGATTGTCCTGCTTAATATTTCTTAGTTCACTTACTCTCTCAATAAGATGAAGTACTTCATCGCTTCGAAATGGTTTGGACAGATAATCATAAGCACCCAGTTTAAGCGCCTTGATAGCAGTATCAACAGAAGCATAAGCTGTCATTATCACTACCGTTGTAGAAGGAGAAATCTGCCTGATCTTCTCCAGTAACTCCAGTCCGTCCATCTCTGGCATCCTGATATCGGTAATTACCATTTCCGGACTCTCCCCGGCAAGGCTTTGTAATGCCCCGGAGGCTTCGGCAAATTCAAGAACCTGATGTCCTGCATCTTTAAGTTCATCTGCAAGACTAACCCTTAGTATTCTTTCATCATCAACCAGAAATATCTTCATAATCCATTCTTTATGTTACGGGTATACTGAGCTTAATAGTTGTTCCTTCATGATACCTGCTGGATAATTCAAGATCACCCCCATGCTCCTTCATAATACCAATACTAACCGGAAGGCCAAGTCCAGTTCCTTCTCCCGGAGCCTTGGTGGTATAGAACGGGTCTGAAACCTTTTCCAGTTTTTCAGGTTGTATACCGGCACCATTATCTTCAAAAAGGATTACAATATATCTTTTCTCCCGGTAACTTTTTATTCTTATTTTTCCGTTAAAAACCAGATCCGTTTTCTGCTTTTCTGTAATGGCATCAATACTGTTGAGCAACAGGTTCAGAAAGACCTGCTCCAGCCTGTTTTTATTTGCTTTGATTCTCAACCCGGGATCCTGGTGATCCTGACTTACTATGATCCTGTATTTCGCAATCTTGTGATCAGCCAGCAGTAAAGCATTATCCAGAATCTCAACCAGTCCGCTCTCCTGAAATATCAGTTCCGGCTGACGTGCAAAACTTAACAAGCCCTTTACAACTTTTTCAATTTTCATTGTAGCGTCACGCATCAATTCCGAGTATCTGATAACATCCTCAACATTACCCGGATTCCTGCCCATCCTTTCAATACAATGCATCATTCCGGCCAGAGGATTATTTACCTCATGTGCAACTCCTGACGCAAGAGAACCAATTGATGCCATTTTCTCAGATTGAACCAGTTTCTTCCGGGCCAATTCCAGTTCGTCGTATGTTTTCTGTAATCTGTTTACCATCTCATTGAATTTATCCACTAACACGTCAAGCTCGTCGGCAGGCTGATATGAAACAATCTTTTGGACTGCCCCGGGATAACGTCGGGCAAATTTGACTTTTTTATGCTGGATAGTATCAAGATCAGTATTCTCAGCAATCTGACTGATTGATTTTATCGGATAGGTAAGCATATATGAAAAAGCAAGTGTCATTGCAATCCCTGCAATAAAAAACACTATGACCATCCATATCAATACTGATACGGCCTTGGCAATTGCCCTGCCGATATGCACTTCGGTAAGGCCAATCCTTGCGTACCCCACCCGACCTCCCAGTAAAGGGATAGTGATATCGCGGATTATCTCATTGCTTCCTATAGGCTGGATGTGCTGTGTACTGATTTCATCGTTGCGGGGCATTTCATTAAATTCAAGCAATCCGGCCGGATAATACTCTTCAAATGTATGCGCCATTACTTCCATGTTCCTGTTAAGGATAAATATGTATTCTACTGAAACATCAACTGATTTCATTTCATTCACCAGGTCGTTAAGACCTACAATATCATCAAAAAGCAGCAAATCAATTGCACGTTCAGAAATGGTTCTGGAGATATAGAGGCTACGCTGCTGAAGTTCATTCTCGAGGGAGGAGTAAATAATCCGGTGGATCAGAATAATGTTGATTGTCCCGAACAAAACAACAACTATAAAAATACCCAGGGTAAATTTCCAGAAAAGGGGTAATCTGACCTTGTTTTTTATTGATTGTGGCAAATCTGGCATAGTATGCAACTATAGGTATCAGCTCCGGGTTTATGTTAATACCGGGTCAGAGAGGTGACATACATTATTCCGGGAATTTGTCTTCCAGGGCAGATCGCATCTCACGTACACCATCATAATCGGCATCATCCCCATCAGTAAATTCATCAATCAGAAGATTATTAATCAGCTTTATGCCCTGTCCGTCAAGGTGCATATTTTGCAATACAGTCCTGACTTTAGCCTTAAGATCATCACTCATCCGGCTTGATGCAACTACCGGAGGGATCCCATAATCTTCTGATATTTCAATTATCCTCACCCCCCTTACTCTTTCAGGTTCATTTGCCCGAAGATAGTCAAAAACCATGCCGTGTATCGAAGCACCATCTATAAGACCTTTAGCCACCATTTGTATTGAAACATCATGGGCGTTTGTAAAAACAGTTGACGAAAAGAAAGTATTCGGATCCTCTCCTATTTCAGTAAGTCTGTACTTGGTATAAAGATACCCGGTATTTGACAACAGGTCAGTATAGGCAAAGCTTAATCCTTTAAGATCTGCAAATCCTTCTGCAGATGAACCTTCAGGTACTATTAGATAAGCCTGATAGACTGTTTTGCCCCTGGTTACTGGAATGGACAGCAGCTGAACACCAGAATCAGGGTTCAACTCAACGTATGCACCCGTACAGATAAAAGCAAAATCCAGTTGCCCGGTTTCCAGCATATTATTTACCTCATCATAGGTTCTGCGCTGATGAAATTCATAAGGCATATCCAGCTTTTCCGAGATGAATCTGATTATATCCTCGTAGTATGAAAAAGTTTCCCTTGGCGACGACATTGCAGAAACAGCAACTTTAAGCGTTTTTTCCACGGAAAGATCTCTTCTTGCCCCTAAATCAGAAGCCCTTTCAGAAAAATCCACCTGTCTTACTCTCTGAGTATCCTGTCTGCAACCGGCAATTGTCAGGATAGCTATCAGGACAATAATCAGATACCGCATAAAATTCAGGGTTTGCATTTTGGAAAAATGTTAAAACCGGTCATAGTAACCCAAGCTCCAGCATAGCCTCCTCAGTCATCATGCTTTTATCCCACGGCGGGTCAAATGTAAGGTTTATAACCAGGTCTTTAACCCCATCAACCGCCCTTACCTTTTCGTTGATTTCAGCCATAAGCTCGTCTACCATTGGACAATTGGGGGCAGTCAGGGTCATAACCAATTCTACTTTATTCTCCCCGTCAATAATTATTTCATATATCAAACCCAGATCATATATACTGACAGGTATTTCCGGGTCATAAATATTTTTCAGAACCCGTGCAATCTCACTCTCTAGATTAAAATTATCCTGTGCTTCCATAATAGTTTCATTTTTGTCTGCTTTTGGCCTGGTAAGCCAATGCATAAAGTTTCATCTGTTTGATCATTGATACAAGTCCGTTTGACCTGGTTGGTGAGAGATTCTCCTTCAAACCTATCTTGTCAATAAAGTAAAGTTCGTTATTAATGATCTCATCCGGCGCCCTTCCTGACATAACCCTTACCAATAAAGCAATTATGCCTTTGGTAATTACAGCATCACTGTCGGCTGTATATACAACCTTGCCGTCTTCCATATCAGCCCTCAGCCATACCCGGGACTGGCATCCTTCGATAAGGAATTCGGGCTTCTTAAACTTCTGATCAATTATGGGAAGAGATTTGCTGAGGTCAATCAGGTAATTGTATTTATCCATCCAGTCGTCAAATATTCCGAACTCATCAACTATCTCATCCTGTACCGTATTTATATCCATGGATATCAAAATTATTTAAACATTTGAATCGTTTTCTCCA
>SKND01000025.1 GCA_007120695.1 Bacteroidales bacterium
AATATCCGCACCTCCAAACAACGGATCATCCTGCACGAGTCCGTTACCCGGACCAGCTCCCAGGGTATCGGAATCACTGCCGCCAGGACTCTGCGGTGTGCCGGTCTGCGATGCAGCCGGACACACCAATAGCATAATTGCTACACTAATGATATATCCTGATGTTCTTATCATCAAAACTTGTAATTTCCCTGATTACAATAACTACCGAATCAATAATATTTGCTGTATGACGCGAATCAACGAGTTCAAAATTGAGAACAAATCCGCACTCCTGGGATAGAAACCATGGATTAACACGGTATGTTAACCACAAGGTATCAGTCTCTCCGTTAAACTCAAAAATGAATCCCGACTCCTCTGCCATTCCATTCATCGGGAGAGTTATTGACCTTATGTTGTTCCTGTTGTTATAAAGCAAGCTATCCTCCCTGCCCAGTCCCCTCACGGTCAGGCTGTCCACTGCCGTCTCAGTATCCCTGCCATCTAAAACCGAGCGAAACTCAACCCCGGCAAGGGACTCCGGCTTATATAAACACTCCTCCCTGCACGAGAGTAACATAACCACAGCAGCAAGTCCTGCCAGAATAAATTTCACACTATTTATTATAAGTGCCTTTAACATTCATAGTATTTTGTGAAATGCAACACACAGAACAACTCTTTACTTTATCTCCGGTTTTCACTGACTCTCAAGTTCCCGGGCCCGCTCTTTCAGTTTTTTGTCCCATTCAATATACCCTAAGATTGCAAGAATAAGAAATACAATATACTGAAAACTTGTAAACACCAATCCCTTATAGAAATACAAAGGTATTGATATTATGTTTCCGGCAATCCAGGCTGTCCAGTTATCAATTTTCTTCCTGGCCATCAGCCACATGGCAACAATGAAGATGGCCGTGGTAAGTGAGTCCCAGTAAGGCACATCACTGTCTGTATATTTTTTGAGCACATAACTCAGTATAAAAAACATTAAAACCCCTGCCGCCATGTTGAAAAAATGTTCCAGCCAGTTGCTTCTTGTTATCTCGAGAACCTTCCTCTGCAAGTCCTTGCGTGTCCACATATACCAACCGTAAACACTCATCAGGAAATAAAAGAAGTTGATCCCCATATCTGCATACAGCTTGGCAAAAAAGCAGATATAAACATAGATCAGAACACTTACAATACCAGTGGGATAAACAAGAATATTTTCCTTTTTGGCAAACCAGACGCTGGCCATACCAAAAGTAACTGCGACTATCTCAAGCAATGATGTGTTTAGTAAATTTTGCAGGAATATTTCAAAGAATGAGGCTTCTTCCATCTTATCAAAAAATATGGGTGTAAAAGTAAATTATTTTTTATCATCTGAAAATAGCCAATTTTATATATCTTGCCCTCCAAAACAGTCACACCATGGCCACCTGCATTATTATAGATGACGAAAAACATGCGAGGCTGACCCTTAAGCAACTCATTGGCGCATTTCTCGGCGGCAGGCTTGAGGTATCGGGTACCGCGGCATCGGTTGCTGAAGGAGTGTCTGAAATAAAAAGGCTCAATCCCGATATAGTGTTCCTCGACATTGAAATGCCGGGCCAAAACGGATTCGGGCTGTTTGAACACTTTGGCGATATTCCTTTCCAGGTTGTCTTCTGCACGGCATACGAGCATTACGCCATCGAGGCAGTTAAGGTGGCGGCGTTCGACTACCTTCTAAAGCCGGTTAACCATGACGATCTGGTTAATTTAATGGACCGCTATGAAAAACAAAAGCCGCCAGTCCACGGCAACCGGGCCAGGGTAAACACTCTTATCAACAATTTCCAGTCTGCCGACCCCACCTTCAACAGCATTGCCCTGCCCACCCGTGACGGCTACCAGATGGAGAAAGTTCCCAACATCATCTATTGCCAGGCACAGGAGTCGTACAGCAAGCTTCATATCAAGGGCGACTTCACCTACCTGGTTTCCCGAAGCCTGAAGCAGCTTGAAGAGGTACTTCCGCAGGAACTGTTTTTCAGGATACACAAATCCTACCTCGTGAACCTCAATTATGTCCAGAATTACAAAAAAGCGGAAGGATTTATAACACTAATAAACGGCGAAGAGCTTGAAGTGGCCCATCGCCGGAGTGAAGAATTTCTCAAACGCCTTACCAGGCGGGTATAAATTATAAATTCCGGGCATGTCAGCCAGCAGTCTAGTCATAATAATCGTGAAACCCAGCCTGCCAGAAACAAAACAATGGCCAAGGCTCCTGTTGTTACTTTTTTTAATTTCCCTGTCGGCGATTTCTTATTCGCAAACTTATACTTACAGGCATATCACTATGAGGGATGGCCTGCCGAGCAACAATATCATTGACCTGCTAAGGGATTCGCGTGGCTTCTACTGGGTTGCAACCGATGCGGGACTTGTCAGATGGCATGGTAATGAATTTGAAGTTTTCGGTGCCGGGCAAGGATTGCCGGGTGCGGTGGTGCAGGCTCTTGCCGAAGATAATGATGGCAACCTGTGGATAGCTCTGCAGGGAGAGGGGATCATAAAATATGACGGCCGGAATTTTGAAACGGCAGTCCCTGCTGCTTCGCTTTCCGGCAGCAGGATCAACAGGATCCAGTATTCACCGGCTCACGACATACTGCTGGTTACATTAGATAACGGGTTTGCTGTTTACGGAAATGACTCTCTTGAAATTATATACGCGGAACCTCAATTGTACGCTGACCGGTATATAAATATCACCGGTTTTCTTGAAACTGACTCCTTTATATATGTCCAGTCTTATAATAATGGATTATTCAGGTATTTCCCCGAAAGGGGTACTTTAACACCGGCCAGCCCGATTGACAGTCAGCTCCACACAACCATTTCGGCGCGGGTTACAGAAGCCGGTGATACAATTTGGGGACTGGCTACCCGGAATATATATATTTCAGGCAAACAAAGGCAGGAGATGATAACGGGTATTGCAGAAGTACATGATTTTGCGGAAGATCAGAACGGGAATGTCCTGCTTGCCTCTGTTGCAGGCCCATTCAGCGATGACGGGGGGATATTCAGGCTCGGGGATCAGGGGCCGGAGTCATTGAATGAGATATACGGCCTCGAGGCGAATGAAATTAAAAGGGTA
The DNA here is from genome assembly GCA_007120695.1 of Bacteroidales bacterium. Lineage (GTDB taxonomy): Bacteria > Bacteroidota > Bacteroidia > Bacteroidales > PUMT01 > PXAP01. Next base: position 3,125 of record SKND01000025.1, read on the forward strand.
ATATTTGATCCCTCCGACCGGGTTATTGTGATTGCCGATTTGACAAAGGGAATATTTGTGCTTTACCCGCCGCTGATAAGTAAAGGGTACAGGGGACTGAATCCGGAGGGGATGAATATTGGGAGTATTGCGGAGACAGGTGACGGAAGTTTCTGGATTGCCGATGATAAGAATGTTTTTGCCAAAAAGCCAGGGAGCGGGGGGTTCGAAAGGTTTGACACCGGGTTACTTGAAAATGAGCTGCAAAAATTTATGAATGAGGAGTTCCCGGCAAAGTATTCATTTTATCTGGATCCGGATGGTTCATGGGAAAAATACCAGAACCTTAAAGAGTCCGGGCAATATCCGTATCCCAATCCATACCAGAGGTTACATAATTGTGACACAATTATATTTAACGACAGGATACTGCACAGACGTGAAGAATATGAATATCTGCGCAGCCGCAGTGTTGAAAGCATCAACCATCTTTCTGCCGGTGCAGATAGCTCATTGTGGATAAATACCAATGTCGGATTTTTCAAAATAAAGGGCAACAGGGTAGAAAAATATCTCGACCACTTTAGCACAACAAGGACCTTATTTGATGTTGCAGATTATGATAAGATAGTGGTATATGGCTTAGGCCAGGTTTACCTGGTTGATCCATCCGGCCGGGAGCCTTCACAACACTTTTTTATCCCGCAGGACCAGGCCAGCATTGCCGGTTTGCTAAATACCGGAGACCGATTCTGGGTGATATGCAGGAATAGCGGACTCTATCTTTTTGATGGCAGCAGCTTCCGGCATATGAACCGTGAAGATGAGGCTCTCGCTTCCTCTCTTACAGCAATTACTTCGGATAAAAGGGGAAACCTTATTGCAGGAACAGCCGGCGGGATGATCCAGGTGTTGAGCTTTGAAAATGACAGCATTAAATTACTTCACACCATCGAACCTGCCACAGGCATAATTGGCAATCGTATCAACTGGCTGGAGACAGACAATTCGGATAATTTATGGGCAGGCACCAACCTCGGGGTGAACCTGGTTAACCTTGATTCTCTTTATGTAAATAACCAGTTAAGGTTACGCTTTTTTGATACAGAGGAGGGTATTACAGAGCCTGATGTAAGGGCATCGCTTGTTGACAGGGAGGGGATTCTCTGGCTGGGTGCCCCTGGTATGCTGGCGAAGATTGACAGCAAGGCGGTATCGGACAGGGAAGAGGCTCCAAGGAATGTATTTATTAAACGTATCGACCTTGATTATGCGCCAACAGACTGGCATAGTCGTGACAGAGCGGATAATTGGACTGGGCTGCCACCTGAAGGTGTAAGACTGAAATATTACAACAACAATATTAGCTTCTTCTGGAATGTTAACAACATTACAGGAAACGAGAAGACATTCTTCCGGTACAGGGTTCTGGG
>SKND01000282.1 GCA_007120695.1 Bacteroidales bacterium
ATTTAAGGTGACTATTGCAATGGGGTTCCACCTCTTCCCATTCCGAACAGAGAAGTTAAGCCCATTAGCGCCGATGGTACTGCGAAAGCGGGAGAGTAGGTCGTTGCCTTTCTTATATAAAGAGATCCCGGACTAAGGTTTGTATAAACCCTTCCGGGATTTTTTTTGTATGCCCTCCTGCTCACCCCCTGATCTGCCATTTAATCCGGCAACGGGTCTGGCACCTTAACTCCTGCAATTATTATTCAAAGAGTCCACAAATTTGTCGTGTTTGATAATTTTCTTGTTCCAATTCACTACTTTTGAAGCAATTTTGAAAATCGGTGACCTTCCCGTGGGTTATTTTCCAAACAAATATTAAACATGGGGAATTTTCCAGATCCAATGGACAGACCATATAATGGACAGACCATATCTTAAAATACTTCTGCTGACCGGATTGATTGCCGTTTGTTTTCGATTATCAGTTGACTCCCAGGAACAACCTGAAATAATAAGGGCATGGCAGTTGCGCGATTTGCTCACTGAAAAGGAGGCTGTTGAAATCGATACAATGATAAACTCCTTTCATATCAATAACCCCCTGTTCAAAAAAAGTATTTCATTTTCATACCTTGGAAATGTTGGACTTGCCGGCATCTCCAATATCTTTGCAGATAGAAGCAACCCTTCCGATTTTTTCTTTATAGATCCTTTCAGGCATTACCTTAATAATGCTTCTGAAACAAGGTTCTATAACACCCGGAGGCCATTTTCGCTGATTGACTATTCTTCCGGCGGCCCCAGGGGAAAGAATGAAAAGATTCTGAATCTGCTGCATACACAGAATATAGATCCCGATTTTAATGCCGGATTCAGCTATTTTAATATCAACTCTGACGGACAATACCAGAATCAGGAGGCTATAACAAACGCCATATCTTTCTTTTCAAGTTATGTAGTTGATAATTACCAGGCACACGCAAGCATTAACCTCAATTCGGCAAGGGTATTTGAAAGCGGCGGGCTTGCCGATGATGAATCTCTCAGGAACCCTGACTATGAAACTGAAGACCATCCTGTTAACCTCCAGGACGCGAGACACTGGCTTAACAACCTCAGTATCCTGGTTTCACAATCATGGCAACCATTACTTGATATGGAAAGTGATACTGCCGCCGGTAATTTTGGTATGTGGTTGCAGGGATTCAGGATCTTTCATGTTATGCAGTATGACCGGTATAAAAGAACGTATGACGATAACAACCCGACATCAGGGTTTTATCCTGATGTACTGCTGAACAGCAACAGGACTTTTGACTCGGTATATTTCCGGAGCATGACAAATTCACTCATGATCCAGCTACCTGAATTCAGAAAGGGCAGTGTTAGTTTTAATGCACGCGCAGGTTTGAAGAATGAGCTTCTTAAAGCAAGTTATAACAGGTTAAGTGATACGGTTTTTCATTTCAGCGACCTTCACCCGGTTCATTATTTCCTCAGCGAGCCTGATGATTATTTGATAAATGACCGAACTGAAAATAATTACGGAAGCAACGCACTTATTGCATCTGCTCGGGGCAATATAGGCGATGTGTTCGGCATATGGGGTGAAGGAAACCTGTTTCTCCAGGGACACAGGGCAGGGGAGTATGATATCCGGGCAGGAATCATTTTCGATTTCTTTGAAGGCAAAAACCGGTCAGTTATTGAGGCCGGAATTAATCAAAGCGAAACAACTCCCTCAATATTTTTGGGCAGGTATTCATCGAACCACTTCTTTTGGGAGAATGATTTCAGAAAACCAGGCAGGAGTGGACTAAGGGGATTAATCTCAATGCCCGAAAGGAATTTTTCCGTTTCGGCCGACTTCATTCTGCTGAATAATTATATTTATTTCGACAAAACCGCCAATCCCCGTCAACATACCGATGTATTTCCGGTATTGAATATAAGCCTTAAAAAGGATGTTAATCTCTGGAGGTTTTTTTTCAGGAATATTGTCAATTACCAGGTAACCGGAATGGATAATATCCTTCCCCTGCCGGAAATCAGCATATACCAATCAACCTGGTTTGAGCAGACACTGATACGTGATATCCTTAACATGCAGATTGGTTTTGATGTTTATTACTATACTGCGCATTCCGGTTATGCCTATCAGCCTGCAACAGCACAATTCTACCTGCAGGATGAAAGATCCCTGGGCAATTATCCGTATGTGGATGTCTTTATAAACTTCAAACACAAACGAACAAGAGTGTTTCTTAAGGGAGAGCATGTGAATGCCGGATTCCTGGAGCCTGAATATTTCACTGTGCTCCATTATCCAGTGAACCACCGGGTGATTAAATTCGGTTTCTCCTGGTCATTTTACAATTAGCAATATTCTTCCGGGCACATACTTCTTTAAGCTTTTAAAAAAAATTGTATATTCGTATATAATTAACTGATTTTATTATGGAGGGAAGAACGGGATATTACATCTCTCCTCTTTGTATACTGCTCTTTCTTATTGCCTTTTCCTGCGGAGATGATGCCAGAAGGGAAGAGAAGGAGGCGATTCCGCATTACCTGGAAAAGGGAAGGATCAAGGCCATTACAGATTACAATTCCACTAACTACTTTATTTACCGCGGAGAGCCAATGGGCTATCAGTATGAGCTTCTGAACCTGCTAGCAGAGCATCTTGGTGTCAGGCTTGATGTGGTTGTAAACAATAACCTGGATGAGAGTTTCGGTTGCCTTTTGAGCGACGACTGCGACCTGCTGGCTATCAACCTGACTGTTACAAGGGAGCGCGGAAGGATTGTCGATTTTACCGAACCCCACAGCCAGACCCGGCAGGTGCTGGTTCAGAGAAGACCTTCTGAATGGCAATATATGAGCAGCAATGAACTGGACACCGCAATGGTGAGGAATCCTATTGACCTTGCAGGCAAAACGGTCTACGTTCAAAGAAACTCGTCTTATGCAGCCCGTCTCAGAAACCTGATGGAGGAAATCGGAGACACTATCATGATGGTGGAAGTTGATTACGTAGCCGAGCAGCTCATTACAATGGTGGCCGGGGGTGAGATTGACTACACCGTTAGTGATGAAAATATTGCAAGGGTTAACCAGACCTATTATGACAACCTTGATATCGGTACTGCCGTAAGCTTTACTCAGAACCTTGCATGGGCCGTAAGAAAGGGTGATCATCACCTGAGAGACTCCATTAATGCCTGGCTAAGTGACTTTAAATCGACAATTGATTTCCGTCTTCTCTATGCAAAGTACTTTTATAACCAGCGATCTGCCCGTATCGTACAGAGTGATTTTTATGTGCTGACAAGCGGGCGTATATCTCCGTATGATGAGCTTATCAGGAGGTATAGCGAAGATATTAACTGGGACTGGCGGTTGCTGGCTTCGATGATCTACCAGGAATCCAGATTCCTTCCAGATGCACAGAGCTGGGCGGGTGCAAGGGGACTAATGCAGTTGATGCCCAACACGGCAAGACGTTTCGGCGTTAACGACATAACAAATCCCGAAGAGAATATCAGAGCCGGGGTACGCTACATAAAATGGCTGGACGAGGTTTTGCGCGACCGTATCCCCGAAAGGGAAGAGAGGGTAAAGTTTATACTGGCTTCGTATAATGTGGGACTGGGGCATATTCTTGATGCAAGGGCACTGGCAAGGAAGTACGGTGAGGACCCCGACCAGTGGACGGGCGGCGTTGATTATTTCATACTGAACAAGTCAAATCCGGAATATTTTCTTGACCCTGTTGTCAGGCACGGGTATGCCAGGGGGTATGAACCATACAGGTATGTAGGCGATATACTGACCCGGTATGAACACTACCGGAACATCGTTACCGAGTAGTTCCTGCAGCTTCGGATATCACCTCGGCAAACTCTGCAAGAATCATGGCCGTGGCACCCCAGATAAATTCGTTATTAAGCGCATACCCCGGGGCTTTTATTGAAAACCCGTTTACCGAAAGCTTCTTTTCTATTATAAGGTCCGGCTGAGAAAGGTCTTTAAGCGGCAGATAGACCAGGTATTCCACCTCCCTGGGGTCAATCATGAATTCCGGTTGTTTTTCTGAAAAACCCACTACGGGGAGAACCTCAAGGTTACTTACAGAAATATAAAGGGGTGTCAGGACCCCCAGAACGGTTATTTTTTCAGGCACTATACCCGTCTCCTCATAAGCCTCCCTGAGTGCAGTATTGATTTGTGAGCCATCACCCCTCTCTGTCTTACCCCCCGGAAAACTTATTTGTCCGCTATGCGGACCGGGATACTCGGTACGTTTTATCAGGATAGTCGAGAGCTCCCCCTTTCGGGGAAAAACAAGAATCAGCACCCCGGCTTTTTTGGTGCCGGGTAGTGGTTTGTGTTCGGGGATCCGCAAAGGAGCCATAGGCTGCCTCGCCTTCTCACCGGGAAGCTTTGCCCGGAGTCTCTCCTTTATCCGGTCTATTATATTATCTTTCATGCAGATGCTCCGGTTATTTTACCACCTGCGAAGATAACGATTTCTGAACTATTGG
>SKND01000243.1 GCA_007120695.1 Bacteroidales bacterium
GGCCAGAACTCTGTATAATCAACTAAATCCGTATAGAAAAAGTGAATTATGCCACTCCGGCAGCCCCTCTTTTGTTAAAGGATAATCAAAAATTTCATAGATATATGCCATTATTCTGCGCTTTATTTGCATCAAATAAACGGATTATTCTCCGCAAAACTGGCTTATACTGTAAAAAATGCGTAATTTTTGTAGAGCTTGCTAAATTTGTCAGTTTAAGTCGTTTTATTCATGGTATTTGCAAGGTTAAGGGGTAACTTAGAGTGAAGCGTACCAATGTCTACACTACGCCAAAAGGCTCGTGTTTAATTCATAGCCCTATATTCATTAGGTGTATATCCTGTTTCATTTTTAAACATGCGACTAAAGTGCTGGGGATACCTGAAAACTAATTCATAAGCTATTTCATTAATGGATTTGCTGTTATCGAAGATTCTGTTTTTTGCTAAGTCTATTATTTTTGACCGGATGTAATCCTTTGCCGGTTTTCCGGTTTCTTTTTTTATCAAATCGCCAAAATAGTTTGGGGATAAATGCAGTTCGTCTGCAAAACCAGGCAATAGATGGCAGGGCTGAGTCTAGATTATATTGGAAAATATCCGGGCTTTTAGCGGGAAAATAGCTATACAGATTACAGATTAGGTTGCCATTATTACTGTTTACAAAGTTCTTTGTAACATTTTAATATGATATGCTTGATTTTTGTAGCACAGCCCATCGCAGTAACGGGTCAATGCTATTTTTTAGATGGAGTTAAAATATTGTGAATCAGGCTATAGAAAGGAGGCTCGGGGCTGCCTGTATAGACCAGTTTGTATCACCCGGACAGATATTTTTAACTGTTGGGAGATGGCAGATATTTCAGATGTGCAATGTAATTTAGTTCTGTACCTGTTTGTATACCTCAATCAGCTTTTGTGCCTGGATTTTGATATTGAATTTCTCTTCGACCCCTTTTCTTGCGTTAAGGCTCATATCGGCGGTTCTCTTTTTGTCCGTCAATACAGTTCGCAGCGCTTCTGCAAGCTTTTCAGGGGTGTTGTCGCTGTAAACCATACCACCCTCCGAGGCATTGACAATCTCGGGGAATGCACCCAGGGCGGGCTGAATTACCGGTATGCCGCTGGCCATGGCCTCGGCAAGATATATTCCGAATGCCTCACCGTTGCGTACAGGTACAGAAAGGAGCGATACCCTTTCGAAGAAGATATGCCGGTGTTCATTTTCAAAATTCTCAAGGAATACAACATCAGAACTGATGCCTGCATCCCTTATTTTTCTTTTCTGGGTTTTAATGTATGCAATATCATCGCCGGTGCTGCCACCGCTAATATAGAGTTTCACGTCATGAAATTCCTTACCGGATTTAAGCTGGATAAATGCATCTACCAGGATGTCAAGACCGTTTTCGTGGCACATGCGGGACAGGTATCCGATTGACCTCTCCTTTTCGACTGAATTAGTATATTGATAGTCATCAGGGTCAACACCCAGATGGATGGTGTGCAGCTTTTCCTTTGGAATGGCCATCTTCTGTTGCATCAGTCCTGTAAAATAGTGACTTACAGAAATGAAAGCTGCAATATCTTCTGAATGCCCGCTCATAAGCTGCCATACCTTTTCACGGTTTTTTTCGGACATGACATCCACCCATACATCCTCATCCTGCAGCGAGCATAATACCGGTACCCCCAGGCGCTTTTTCAGTTTGCCGGCGAGACCAAGCAACAGTGCATTGGACAGGTGGATAACGTCAGGCTTGTAGTGCTCTTCAAGCCATCTGGTCATCTCCTCGAGTTCTTCAGCCTGTCCGCCATGTTCTCCAAGCAACATCGAGATGGTCATCTCCTCCAGACCCTTTGCCCTTGTCGACCCTGCCATCTTTGCGGCCTGTCTGAGAACAGGCTTGGTGTTAAGCATTTTGTCGAACCATTTGGGGGCATGCTTGAATACCGGGTATGACTGTTTCAGGTATAGACTTACTGCACCATAGAACACTGGTACGGGATTACCGTTCAGGTCATGGCTGAAAAGAGGCAGATACATGGGTATTTTAAGGGCATCATGTCCAAGCTTCTTTATTGACTCAAAGTATTTGCTGTCTCTCAGGCAGTTTCCGCAATAAAAGCTTCCGCCCGATCCTGGTATTACATGTACGATCTTCATTTATTCAAATTCTGCATTTTAGTTTCCAAAGCACCAAAGGGTGCCGCTATTGTCGCCAATAAATATTTTATTTTCCGCTACTGCCGGGCTGCCTGAGACAGGGCTGCCGGTTTCGTATGTCCAGAGCCTTGCGCCCGTCTCAATGTCAAGCAGCATCAAATCTCCTCTCATATTTGCCACCAGCACTCGGCTGCCATCGGTGAGTGTTGATGAATCGACCCTGCTGCCTGTATTGGTCCGCCACTGCACCTCTCCAGTCATTTTATCAAAGCTGTACACAAACCTGTCCCTGTTCCCGATAATGACCCTGTTCCCATATACTGAGGGTGATGCAATAAACGGTAACTGCCGCTCCTCATCGGTCCATCTCCATAATACCTCTCCCTTGAGATAATCAACCGCGCTGAATATCCCGTCGTAATCGCCCACATAGGCAATTCCGTTTTCGAGTGCAGGAGAGCCGGCTACATAACTGGCTATCTCAAACTCGGGAAGTGGCTCGCCGGTTTTCAGCTCCACCCTGTGCAGGTACCCGTCACAACCTCCGAAAATGGCCATGTCGTTCTCGATGGCAACGGTGGCATTCAGATAGTTGAAAAGTTCATATTTCCAGGCCGGCGACCCGTCATTCGCGTCGACTGCATGAAGATAATAGTCGTAGCTTCCCACCAGTATAAGCTCCCTTGAACCGTCGCTCCATATATTGGGTGAGCCCATAATCTGGTTGTCGCACTCATACTCCCAGATTTTGGTGCCTGTCATCAGCTCCAGGCAATAAAGCCTGCCGCCAAGGTTACCGATATAAACCCTGTTATTGTGAATTAGTGCCGGAGCCTCAATGGTATTCCCGGTATCGAATGACCATTTCAATTGCCCCTCCATGTCCAGCGCATAAACGGTGCCATCGCCCGATCCGATTATTACAAGTGAATTGGATATAACCGGTGATGATTTTATGTCAAATCCCGCCTGGAAGGTCCATAACACCACCGGGTTTGCCGGGATAGTTTCCCGGGTGATACCCGTCAGCCTGGCATCGCCCCTGAAGATTCTCCATTCTCCCGGTTCCTGCATTTTATTGAGAGACGCATCTGAGCTTTCCCCGCTTCGTTGTAACGGTTCTGAATACCCGTTTGATTGCGGGCAGGCAGCAAGAAGTGCCGCAACTGACACCAGAATTGCTGCTATGGCTGTGACTTTAGCCTTAAGGTTAAAATTACTTCTCATCTCGTACATTTTTTTCAGGTTTCCCGGCTTTCAGTGCCAGTGCGCCGGTAGGACAGGATCGGGCAATAAGCATACCAACTTTTCGTACCGACTCTTTAATGCTCTCTTCGAAAGGAACGGCAATTTCAACATCGTAACCCCGGCCCATGAAGGTCAGTCCGGGGCTTTCCCCGTACTTGCCCGCGAGCCTGACACAAATGCCGCATTTAATGCATTTTCCGGGCTCATATACAATCATCCCGTGTTCCGTAAGTTTTCTGATAAGCTTTCTCTCTTCAAAACCGAACCTCCTTTGAGAAGCCCCGTATCTTCCTGACAGATCCCTGAGAACACAATTACCAGGTTTAAGACATTCACAATGCATACACCTGGCTGCCTCTCCCGCTGCTTCACTCTCCTGCAGTCCCTCCCCGGCCGGTTCAGGATCCTTTGTTCTTGCTGCGGCAGAGATTCCCGCCATGTAGACAGGATATTCTTCCTGCTTCAGTTTGCCCGCACGCGAATTAAAAATCTTTGGTTCTCCGGTTGGCTCCTTCCCGCTCAGAAGCTGTTCTATGCTGAATGCCACCTCCTTTCCCTGGGCAGCGGAGCGGATCGCAAGTTTTGTCTTCCTGTTCACATTGCCAATCGCAAAAACATTGGGTATGTTGGTGAGGTAACTGTTTTTATCCACCACAACCTGTTTCCCGTTATTCTTAATACCCCACTCAGCAACCTGCTGGCTAAAGTTACCTGTTGCCACTATTACAGCATCAAACTCATCAACAAGCTTATTGAAAAGATCAGAAGTTACCATAGAATCAGGCTTGTAGATGACCCCCGAGCTGAGTATGAATTCGGTCTCCCGGTCCAGTACCTCTTTGTCCATTTTGCTGTCATCAATCTCATACCTAACAGCGCCCCCGGGTAGTGGGTTGCTGTCGTAGAGGGTACAGTTTATACCCCTGATCTGCAGGTAGAATGTTGCCGAGAGCCCGGCTATCCCTGCACCTATAATTGCTACTTTGCCTTCCCTTAGTGGCTGCTGGCTTACAGATATCTCTCCGTTGTCACCTGCAAACCTTTTAAGGGCGCAGATTGCAACCGGGGAGTCAATGCCCTTTCTGTGACAGGCGCCCTCGCATGGAGCCGGGCA
>SKND01000412.1 GCA_007120695.1 Bacteroidales bacterium
TTAACTCCGGTTCTTGTATCCCACCACATTTTCCTGCCCCACATGTGATTCACAATGCCATCAAGTTTAGGAGCAATATTGACGCTGTTAAGGTTAATCTCATCTACCGGGTAAGGATATCTGAACGGAGGCCTGTTATGCTGTCCGAGATAAGGAGATCCGGGTGCATGCTCCAGAAGAGGAACATCGGTACGCCTGTTTTCAGCCCAGGCCTCATTGCCATTCTTGAACAATGCAAGCCACTTCTGCAGGTGTATCTGATCAACATCGCCTGCCCACGCTACTCCGGGCTCCTGGATGTAATCATCAAACCCGTCCAGATCATACTCATCCAGTGAGGCTGCAACGCCGGCTTCATAAGCTGCCTGAGCAGTAACACCGTTGGTGTTCCATCCCCTGAAAGCAGCTTCTGCAACCATAAAATGAACCTCTGCATAACGCATTACCGGTGTAAACCCGTCAGGAACATCCCTGAAGATGGTTCCTATTCTACTAATATTATTAAGCTCGAACGTTCCGTCAATAGCTCCTGAAACAACACCCCTGTATTCGCCATCATTTGGTGCAGGTTTCGCGTAAACAGGCAGACGGGGATCATTGAAATCAATCAATTGGTCAATAAGGGTTTTAGCAACCCCGTGATCATCCCTGTTATCTGAATCAGTATTCCATGGATCCCTGTATGTACCGGTCGGTTCCCAAATCAGGTAAGCATTATCATCGTTGCTTTCCATTACAGGATATGTAGTTGGTGAACCAAGGATCTCTTCAATATGAGTTTGTGCCACACCCGAAGCTACATCAGACATCCTGGTAGCTACCCTGAGCCTTAGAGAGTTGGTGAACTTCTTCCAGCGCATCATGCTGCCCCCAAGAAACACATCACTTGATCCGATACTGTAGGCGGGAGAAGCGGTGTAAAGACTGTTTGCTTCTTTCAGCTGTACAAGCAGATCGTTATATATTGACTCCTGGGTGTCATACGCAGGGTTGGTTATTCCCTGGTCACCCTGTGCGGCTTCGGTATAGGGAATGTCACCAAACCTGTCGGTTGTCTGCTGGTAAATCCATGCCCTGAGAGTCATTGCCATAGCCAGATAGTTGGGATTGCCATCTTCACCTGATTCCCGTGCAATGATCTTCTCAAGGTCATTGATATTGTTGTAAGCCATCGACCAGCGGGTATTGACAACACCACCACGAAACTGGTACCTTGCTTCGTCAATATACTGGATCTTTCCAAGATGGTTTGCCCATGATGACGGCTCATTCATATCGCCCCAGGCATTGGAATTATTCTGGTTATAGTTCCTGACAACATTTGCAAGGATATTAATAGAAGGAGCTTCAACAGGGTTATTCGGATCTGTATTGATCTGCTCGAAGTCCTTGGTGCAGGATCCGGCAATCACGAATAACCCGATCATTATAGCTGCTATAATTGAATTTTTTCTCATAATTAAAAGTTTTTAAAAGCTAAGATTAACTCTGAAACCAAGGCTTCTGCTCGAGGGTATCTGGTATTGCTCCAGACCCATTCCGGTGTTTGCAGTTCCGAAACCTGTTTCGGGATCAATATTAATATTGTTTGATTCATGGGTATAAAGCAATGCCAGATTACGGCCTACAAAGGAGATCCTGGCTCCCTGCAGATATCCGATCCTGTTGATTACTGAACGGGGCAGGTCATAACCGATAGTCAGTTCCCTTAATTTTATAAAAGAACCATCGATAATCGAATTCTCCTGGTTTCCCCAGAAATCCATGAAATAGGTCTGGGCGGCTATAGAAATATCATTTTCAACTCCGCTACCGACAACGAATCCTTCCGCATCCCGAACAATGTTTGCTCCGTCATAGGCTGCAACAACTGCTCCCCACTGTGACAGCACATCTCTTCCTACAACAACACCGTTTTCCCTGATTCCTCCTTCTGTGGTAAATGCGGCAACGCCGGCGTATCCGCCGAACCAGTGAGTAACACTGAATATGTCGCCACCCTTACGTCCGTCAAGCAGGAAACTCATATTGATATTCCTGTAAGAGAAAGTGTTTCTCAACCCCCCGAGCCAGTCGGGTGTAATTTTCCCAACCTCCACCGGTACGGGTGTCCTGAGTACACGGCCGGCATTGTTTACAATAACTCTCCCCTGGTCGTCACGTGCAAATCCTGTAGACATGATAACGCCATAGGGCCTTCCCGGACGGGCTTCAATGGTAAGGTCACCCCATGAACTTGCTATCTGGTATGATTCAAGGTCGCCGTAAAGCTCATTGACCATATCCTTGCTTCTGGACCAGTTTACCGTGGTACTCCAGTTAAATCCGTTGGGGTTACTTACAATCTGTCCGTTTAGCATCAATTCAATACCCGAGTTCTGTATCTCCCCGGCATTTATGAGCATGCTGTTATAACCTGATGCAGAAGAAATATTAACACCCATTATATGGTCTGTTACAATATTGTTGTAATAGGTTGCATCAAGCCTGATCCTGTTCATCAAAAAGCTCAGTTCAACACCCGCCTCATAGGTTGTGGTTGTTTCGTTTTTCAGATTCGGCGGGGGAAGGGTCCTGTCAAGGAAGAACTGCGTTACACCCTGGAATGTGGCAGCAGGGGAACTGTATGTTCCTATATAGTTGTAGGGGCCGGTTGCTTTACCTACCTGTGCCCAGCTTCCCCTTAATTTACCATAGGAGAGAATATCAGATTCAAGGCCAAAAGCTTCAGTGAATACAAAGCTTGCACCTGCTGACGGGTAAAAATATGACCATGCATCAGCGGGAAGCGTTGATGACCAGTCATTCCTGGCAGTGGTATTCAAAAACAGGAAATTCCTGAAGGAAACATTGACAGTACCGAACAGACTGTTACTGACTACCTCAGAATTATACATACCGGCAATAGGCGAGCCGGCTACGTTACCTATGGTAAAGAGGTCAGGTACCGTCACATCGTTGGCCTGAATGTTCATAAAACGGTATGTCCTGTTCATATAATTTCCTCCTAGCATACCGTCAATACGTATATCATCACTTATGTTGCCATCAAAATTGAGGAACAGGTCGGCATTGAATTCGTTATTGGTCCTGTCATTTTCCCAGAACCTGCCACCGCTGTTCGCAACAAGCCCCATCCCGATAGAGCCTGCCGGCCAGACACTCTTACGGTTTTCGGTAAAATAATCATTACCCACCCGGCCCATAATACTCAGCCAGTCGGTTAACTTATAGGATACCTCCATATTGCCAAATACCCTGTCACGCTGCCTTCCTTTCAGCATCCTGTTTGCAATAAAATACGGGTTGCTGAAATAGGTCTGGTTCCAGTTATAATAATATCCGAAAGGATCACGGGTCTCCCAGTTCTCCTTCAGCGAATTCATATCAACCTGTCTTCCGAACCAGCCGCCAATTGACTGCATGACGTTGTCGCTATCATAACCACCTCCGGGTAAATTGTCGCTGGAATTTTTAATATAGGTAGCATTAACCCGGGCGGTAAGGTTTTCTGTAATATGCGTTACACCCGAAAAGTTGACAGAATTCCGAGTAAGGTCAGTATTGGGTATTGTTCCTGAGGAAGTCATATTTGAGAAACTTATTCTCGCCGATGTCTGTGTTCCCGAACCTCCGAATACCTCAACAGAATTGTCAAATGTTGCCCCGGTTACAAAAAAGTCCCTCGTATTACTTGGATTGGATACCCATGGAGTGTGCTCATATATGGGCAGACCATTCTCATCAAGTGTATATGGACTGTTAAACTGTGGTAGCCTGAGTCCAATGTCAAGCCTGGCACCCCAGCTCTCGTCCCTTCCGTCATATAATCCGCCTCCCCGGCCGTCATAATACCTGAAAGTCCGTTCATATGCCCACTGCTGATAGGGTAAATCTGCTTCGGTAAGGTTATTGTTTGTAAGGAACCGCTGATATATGAACTCCTCTCCGTTAAGTCCCTGACCATATTCATCCTGGTAATCAGGAAAAATATAAGGGTCTTCAAAGGTTACCGAACTGGAAATATTGACACCCGACTGCGTCGGCCTGCGCTGTGCGTCTTTAGTTGTAATAATAATGACACCATTTGCGGCATTCTGGCCGTAAAGTGCTGCTGCCATACCTCCTTTAAGTACGGTCATCGACTCAATATTGGCAGGATCAATATCCATTATGGCATTACCATAATCAGCACCGCCGTACTGTGAAACGGCAGTTGAAAAGTTACTGATAGGAGTACCGTCAACCACAAACATAGGCTGGTTGTTACCGAATGAACTGTTCCCCCTGATTGTGATCCTGGATGAGGCACCGATTGCACCGCCACCTCTTGTCACCTGCACACCTGCAACCCTCCCGGACAGAGAGCTCACTATATTCATGTCTTTAGCCTCGGCAATTTCAGCACCAGACACATCCTGTACTGCATATCCGAGGCTTCGGCGCTCTCTTGAAATACCAAGAGCAGTAACTACTACTTCCTCCATCCCGAGTACTTCAAGCTCCATCACAA
>SKND01000070.1 GCA_007120695.1 Bacteroidales bacterium
ATAGGGTGTGAGAAATTCCGGGTCTGTCCATGTAACACCATCCGGACTTGTAGCATATTTAACAACCTGACCGACCCGGTCTTCGACCCCCGGTCCGTCACTCCACATTACCCAGAATTTATCTTCATAATAAATAAGGTATGAATGCTGATTAACTCCACCTCCTGAGTGCACAGCATCGGAAAAAGAAGGCTGGTCAATTCCATCAGCCCTGACATCGCTTACTACAGAATGCTCTGAAGGAATACGTGGCAGTCTGTCAAAATCAATTTCATGAGGATGCTCAAACCATTCACCAACAAGCATTACAGGTGATCCTGGGTTAGTTGCCGGATCGGGATAGTTTTCGTGTAATTTTTCACCATAACCAGTAATAATTGTGCTAACCAGGAAAGTGAAAATTATAAATTTTTTGTTATTCATATTTACTGGTTTATTTCATTAGAAGTTTTCTGAGTTTTAAAAACCTTAAAATATTGCCCGATAAAATCGGTTTTGAGTACCTGACTAATCAAACATACTTACCAGGATGTGATTTGATGCCATAATTCCTGCATTTCCTTGCACTCTATAGTATTGTCCGGAAAAACCTTCGGACGCAGAATAACACGGGCTCCGGTACTTCTTACCAGTGAACCTATTCTTTTAATGTATTTCTTCCAGGATTCCCCTGGTTCTTCAGCTACTCGGCTGTAAAGAACTGTATCTGTTTCAGCACACCTCTCAAGCAACCATCTGAGATCATATTTTTCAGGATTTCCAAGGTCTATAGCCTTTATCTCGCTTAACGCGGAAAACTGGGAAAATATAGTTGGATGATGGCCGCAAAAATGCAGGAAACCACCTCTAAAAGGCTCAACACTGCGCTTAACAAATGGAATTATCAACTCCTCTATCATCTCCGGAGATAATAGTATAGCTGTATCTTCTGCGATCCTGACCCCGCAATCCGGGAAATAAACACCCTGTTCAGTGCCATGACCATGGACCATTGTGTTTTGGTTTTCGTTCAATAAAGCTTTACACTCTCTCGTTGCTTTAAGATACAAACCCAGGCTGATCTCCATCAATTCCATGAACCAGCTTTGTTCTCCACCATCAAGTACCTCGTAAAAGATTTCATCACCATACAACAGGTGTGCTATATCAAACACTCCCTGGGTATCCGGAAGATAAGGAATTACAAGTTTTTCATTACTTTCAGTGTGTATTTTATAAAAATCAGAAATAAGCCTGTATAAATCCGATTGGGTGATATCATTTATGCCGGCTGCTTTAATACTATCTTTATCAAGAGGTTTCCCCGGCCAGGGCATTGAATCCGGAGGAGTTTCGTATGTTTGGCCGCCCATTCCCGGTATAGTGACAACCCCAAGGTTTGGCCTTACTGTTGGAATACCATCAGTAGGCCAGTCAATTACAGCTCTGGCCCTTCTGATTTCTGATTTCCACATTAATTGAGGATTGCGAAACCTGGCAGGATAATCATTCAGATCATACAACTCTTCCTTGAACGGGGGGATTAAAATGAGACCGGGTCCGTCACCTTTCCAAAATCTCCTGTGGAGTTCAGTTTTATTCTCCATAATACTACGATTATGTTATCAATAAATCGAAGTTTTCAAGAATAATCATTTAATATCATTAGTGTCCGACTAAAATAAATCATAAAAAAGAAGGGGCTACTCCCCGAAGGTTTCACCCCCATGTTGTATGTTTGTAGTTACCACACCACCAACAACAACAACACGGATAAAAATACAGAAATAAAATTTGTCGGACAGCCGGTTTTCAAACAAATTTTAAATTTGATTAACAAAGTTAACATACAAGGGCTAATACAAAAACACCAGAGTGACCAGTATTACAAGGCATTCAAGACCCGCACGCAATTAATCACCATGCTTTTGGGAAAATGGAAATAAACCCTTGGGTCCACCAGGCTTTGACCAACAAATGAAATTGGTTTTTTTTTAAAGGGGGGTCGGTTTATGCAGAAACAAAACGTTTATTGAAATTCTATTAGTTATAAATAAAAAATGCCGATATTAGAATTTAGTCGGACAATAGTGATTTTTTATAATAGAGATGACCGTCTTCTGCACCTATCAGCAGCTCCGGAATTCCGTCACCGGAGAGATCTATTGTCGTGGGACTACTGGTGTGCCCGGCCAGTCGACGTTCGTCCAATAACCCTTTGTCACGTAAAAAGTTAATACCGTTTACCTCTCCCATATTCTTATAATAAGTGGCGTTCTGGCTGTTGAGCAAGAGATCAAGACGTCCATCACCGTCAATATCAACAATGGCAATCTTGCGGCGGCCACTTCGTCCCGCCCAACCATCATTCAGGCGAAGGAGCTCTTCTTCCCCTTCAAGTTTAAAAACTCGCTCACCAGGAAGTAAAATAAGCTCTCCGTTACGTTTTATACGTCTGAACAGAGCAAGGTAACCTTCATGATCCATCATAACAAGATCGGTCAGACCATTGCCCGTCCAGTCTACCGCCACAGGAGTTGTACGCCACTGAGACACCAGAGCATTACCCTCAGGATCCCACCAGTTCCAGGATGGCTTTGGCACCTCTCCTTCCCACTCTACTTCCACCGGTTTAGCGGCTGCAAGTTTTGGTTCGCTGCGGGTACCAATATTTTCATACCATACAATCTTGCCCCATATAGAATTGACTATAAGATCAGGCAGTCCATTTTGATTCCAATCCGCAACCGTTAAGGTGGTATAACCCCATTTGGCCTCAGCGGGCCCCTGAATAGATCCGTTTGGCCCTGCCATAATATGTATTGCCTCTCCGCCGGCCTCTAATAGTTGAGGGGTAGCCCATTTAACAGGATTACCACCAAGATTTTCTATAAAAGCAATATGACCGGCAGTGTTCCCCACTAATATATCATCACGGCCATTACCATTCCAATCGAAACCAACCGGAGTGGCAAGTGCGCCGAACTTAACGTCTTCAGCCTGCTGGCGAAAATAACGCGGGGGAAGAAACAAGGGCATCCCATCAACAATCTCCCCCGTGTGTTCAACCAGTGCTACCCGGCCGTCTTCATCCCCAACTATCAGGTCAGGCCAACCATTGCCTGTAAAATCATAGGCAACGGGAGTGATCATGCAAAGGTCCATGCGAATCTCAGCATCACCATTTGTGAGGAGTCGTCCCGGTGCATAAAGAGGGTTGCTTTGAGTCCCGACATTCTTGAAAAAAGTAAACCCATCGCGAAACTCACCACATATTAAATCAAGTTTCCCATCGCCTGTAAAATCAGCAAAGTTGGGTGAGGGACGGCCATAAACATTAATTGATATACCGTCTGTATCCAGAAGCTGTCTCGGATCCCTGTAAACAGGATTATCATTGCTACCTGTATTTTCCAGCAAATAAATGTATCCTTTTAACGGACCATTCGTCCACTGCCCGTTCTCATCGTAGGCATCATCCCATCCATAGTATTTCCTGCCCCTGTAATCCCTTTCTCCCCAAATACCGATACCCACTAGAAGATCCTGCACATTATTGTTGTTATAATCAACAAACTTCCATTGGTTGGCCCTGATACGCGCATCTCCATAATAAAGATCTCTTGTATCAGGTGCAGGAAGATTGACCGGATTATCGAAAGCCGTGCTTTTAAAATCAGGATAAAACCTGCCGGGTGTTGTTACTACAGGTTGACCATTGACATATGAAATGCTCGCGTTATCCACCGCCCTTCCGAGCCGCCGGGCTGGTTTATATACCGGCAGATCTGTCTCCGGATCAATATCCCCTGTATTCTCAAAAAAATAAACTCCGTTATAGGGGGTATCGGTGCATACTACCACCAGATCAGTCAAACCATTATCATTGTAGTCCATTGGAAGCGGCCATGCCCATAAACCGACACCAAGGTCGACCAGCAATCCCGGATTATTGTATGAAAGGCGTTCAAGTTGCTGACTGATTACAATTAAATTAGATGCTGCCAAACAGATTATAATGGTTAACAGGAAGGTGAGTTGTTTTTTAATAAATTTCTCCATTATATGATCAGTTTAGACTATCCAAAATAAAATATATTTACCATTAATATGACTGATCATAAGACCCGGAAACATCAGGATCCCATATAGTAGCAGCTATATACCTTTCCGGACCGGTCTCAGGATCCCAGTAATAATAAATTGTGACTATCTTGCCGTCGGCCCGTTGAACAGACCTTGGATATCCTATATCCCAGTTCCCGCCGTCTTCTCTGAAAATGACAGGATCACTCCATGTCCTGCCGTTATCTTCACTCAACCGGGCCCTCATGCCATAAGGATCGGCCCTGTGAGCATAAGTTACAGCAAGACGGCCGTCTTTAAGTTTTAAGAGGCTCGGGGGACTGCCGCCACCAACATCCGGAGCCACATCTGTCAAAAACTCCCAGCTTGCACCATTATCTTTTGACAGCCATCCCTTAATCAGTCTGCGATCACCTTCTCTTTTGCGGAC
>SKND01000229.1 GCA_007120695.1 Bacteroidales bacterium
GAGTTGTTCATATATACCCCGAATGAGTCGCCGGGCTCAAAACCGCCTGCAAAATCCTTCATTGACAATTCCAGATGCATTGTCTTTTTCTCGTAGCGATTACCGGTAAGCAACCGTTTTTCCACAACAGGCGCAAAATAGGCGTTTTCATAATCCGACTCCCGCTTGTTGATTTCAAATGCAAAGGGTTTGCCGCTGCCGTTTCCCTTTCGGGGAATAAGCTTTCCGAAGAGTTCAATTGAATCCCTGACCCACTTTTTGGCATTCTCTTCATAGTCAATGTCACATTCAATAAGAGGTAGAGCCTCTTCAGCGCCAAGTTCCCTGAACCGGCCGGCAATATCCTTGCCGGTTTTACAGAAGTCCCTGTACGAGCTGTCTCCAAGGGCCAGCACGCTGAACCTGACTCCCTCCATCGCAGGTGCCTGGTCAGAGTGAATGAAATTATAAAAATCCTCCGCAACAGCTGGTGGATCACCCTCCCCATGTGTGCTGACAGCAAACAGGATATTTCTGAAAGAGGCAAATTGTTCATGGTTCAGCACAGAAATATCGACCAGTGAACTCTCTATTCCCAGGTGCCTTGAATAGCCATGGGCAAGTTCGGCTGCTGCTTTGGAATTGCCTGTCCTGCTCCCGAATAATACATATAAATGAGCAGCCGGGTTTTCATTCTTGCCCATACCTTTTGCCACAATCCGGTCAGCTGGCGCTTTGGTTTCCTTACCAGCAATTCCGGCACCGGTTTTCATTTTAATGCTTCCCATAATCAACGTTGTTTGTTTCCTGCTGCAACCGTCATCTCTTCCGGTACCACCTCAGTAAGCTGATCTACCCAGGTTGCCTGTGTGTCGTACTTCATAAAGAAAGGCCTGAAAGTTTGCCGGTAATCGCGGTGGCGGACATACTGCATTATGAAATATTTCTCACCGGTAACCGGATTATCAGCAACACCCATTATATGCACCTTCCCTTTGTCGGCCGACATAACAGGTCCGGTCAGGGTTTTAGCAAAGCTGCCTGACTCCCTTATAGCCTCCTGGTAGGTCTGGTAAACCTCCGCAAGGGGAATCTGGAAATAATCATAGGGTCCGGTCTCCCTTTCAACAAACATGTAGTAGGGCACCAGTCCCAGTTCAATTTGCATTTTCCACATCCTGGCCCAGGCCCCGCTGTCGTTATTGATGTGATTCAGAATGGGAGCCTGTGTGCGTATCTCCGCCCCAGTCTGCCTTATATTAAATATTGCCTGCTCCACAATCTCATTGTCAAGCTCTACCGGGTGGTTGAAATGGGCCATAAAAGAAAGGTGTTTGCCTTTTTCAACAATCCTCCTGAAAAGACGAAGCATATCCTCTGCCTCATCGCTGAATTCAGGCAGGAAAGTAAACGGCCAGTAGGCAAGGGATTTGGAGCCAAAACGTATATTGGTAAGGTTCGAAGGAGCGGTATCAAGCAATACATCAATATACTTTGAAAGCTCGGCAGGGCTCATCACCATCGGATCACCGCCGGTAAAAAGAATCTCATTGATACTTTCATTCTTTTTTATATACTCCACCACCTTTTCAATCTCCCTCATCGAAAACTTCAGGTCAAGATCCTTAATAAACTGTGGCCACCTGAAACAAAACGTACAGTGAGCATGACAGGTTTGTCCCTGACTCGGGAAAAAGAGGATAATATCCCTGTATTTATGCTGACTACCCTCAAGCTTTTCACCATCGAGTACCGGTACGTTGGTCATCTGCTGCGCCGGATGAGGGTTCATCTCAAGCCGGATCTTGTTAATCACTCTGTTTATATCAAGTTTAGAATGGTCGCCAGAGAGCACCCCCTCCACCCTTTCATACTGATTTTCAGTAAGCATATCTTTATTGGGAAAATTGAGTACGTAAATCGGGTCATCCCTGAAGTTTTCCCAGTCAATTAAATAATCGACAACATAATTGTTTGTTTTAAAAGGGATAACACTCGAAACGATGTCTATCTCCCTCTTTACCTCTTCAGGCAGATATTTCATATATTCAATATCCCTGTAGTTTTTTGCGTTATAAGTTATAAATCTCATAATTTCAGGTTTTTAATGACAACATCATATTGTAATATCTCCCCGTATAAATTGTAAAGTACCAAATATACCCGTTAAACCAATGTTTATTTAGTCTAAATTATATTTAAATACCTAATCATTTCAACCTGGCACGCCCTGAATAAATAAAAATCCGGTAAAAAAGGGCTTAGCCAGAACCTTTATTTAATGGTTCTTGAATTACACGGAATTGTGTCATAAGGCCAAACAGCCAGAATATCGGTCTGTAAAAAACGGATCAGGTATGATATTTTAGTGTTTGTTAATTGCTTTCAAACAAACGGTTGTTTGTCAGATAATTCATAAATCTGATCACTGCCTTTTTGGTCTTTCTTTTCAGGAAAATGAGCTTACGGAATTTTTTTACGGGTAATTCCTTTTTTATAATTGATATAAGTTCTTCATCAACGAAAGGTAAATCCTCATGAATTTCAATTTCTCTGATGGCTTCCCTTGAATTAATACGGTAAATGCCCCGGAAACCTTCATGCATCGAATCAATCAGAAAATACTTCCCGCAAGGCGACCATCTTGGGTTTAGCAGACATTCGCAAGCTGAGATACCATTATAAAAATTCGGATCGGAATAAAAAACTCCAAGCGTTATGCTTTTATCCATCACTAAATCATGCATTTGTAGCTTTCGATAGGGAAACTCTTGTGAATTGGGGGTTTCCGATAAGACATATCTCTTTTCTTGCGAAAGGGTGGGTGCTTCAGATTCAACAGATCCATTCATAGTATCTCCAGAGACAGCTACAGCAGATTCACCCGGAACTGAAAATACAAGTTGCTTATTTATGGTTTGCCGTGAATTTGTTGGATGTGCTGTGATTATTCCTTTTTGATTTTCTTGAAAACTAAAAAAAAGGGTCTGTTTACTTTCAGGCACTCCTTTAGATTTAGTTCTGCCCAATTCAACAAAGAATTCTTTATCCTGATCTGCAAATGAGAGGCCGATAATCATTATTTTATCTATTAGAGAAGACCTTTTTTCAATCATACCCAACAATTCTTCCTGTGAAAGAATTAACTGATATTTTGCTGAATCAAGGTCCAAAAGAAATATTCCTTGATGAATATCTCTTTTCTGACTATTATGAAAGCTTTTGGATGTGGCATATTGATAGTAAGAACCTATTTTTGAAGGATCCAGATAAAGACATAATGCTTTTTTTCCGTCATCAGAAATGCAGGCTATCGGAAGAGGCAGCAGTCTCTTATTGTCAGTGGTTAAATTAAATATTACCGAAACATGAGTTTTATTCACGTAAGAATTGTAAATTATTTCATGTTCATGTAACGGTCTATATTGAAGCACAGCACCTTTCTGGAAATTCCATTCAAAAATTGAATCTATAAAGTAATTAACTTTGTTCTCACCAAATACATAAATATCAGCTTTATCGTTTAGGTGCGGCAACCTGTCCATAAAAGCAACGTTTAAGCCCAATATTTCTTCTCCTTTATTGTTAATGGTTTTGTCACTTACTCCACCGGAAAAAAAATGTTCGTATCTGGGCGTTATCCGCTCAACATTAACCCGTTCTCCAAAAATTTTCGGAACACTTTCTTTAGGTTTTCTATATTTGGTAATAATGGGATTATAATGGTTATCATTGTTGATAGTGTGACGGAGATTCTTTGTTAAGGCTAAGTCTTGTGCGGAGGGATTGTTGATCAGATTATTAACAATCAAAACCACTGTATCAAGATCATGTATAACGGGCATGTCATCAAAAATATCAAATACCCTTTTAGCAAACAGCATTGCACCATCCGACATTCCCTTGCAGGTTTCCATCCTGATTTTTTCATATTTGTTATTGCTGATATCCTGATAAACAGGAGAAAAACTATAACCATCTTTTTTGATGGAAAGAACAGGGGGTTCGGGTGCCGACATAAAGTATTCCATAATATCCCATTTATCGGTTCGGTATTTCCTGTCCCTAAATGGTCTTATTTCTTTCTGATCTAATATTTTGTGTCGTTGGTTTATTTTGTAATAGTATCCGTATAATGAAATATCAATACCATTCTCAATGATAATATTTCTGATCAGTTTTTGTGCCCTTGCGTGAGTTGTAGCAGAGTCAACAAAAAACAAGTGATCATTTAGTAAGCCTTTGTGGGCTAAATAATCAAAAACAAGTTCTCTCTTTATTTTCGAATTTCGAATAAAAAGGTCTTTATTAGCAAGTATAAAAACCTGAATGATATGGTCTGTTAGCTCCACATCTTCTTCCATCTTCTTCTTTCTGAACTCATTCCAATTGTCTTTGATTTGCTGGTCATCTTCTGAAAAATCTGAAATGAACCTGAGCAGAACTTCTCTGGTTTCACCAACTTCTTCAAAGAATAAATGGAAATC
>SKND01000265.1 GCA_007120695.1 Bacteroidales bacterium
AAATTGATGAAGTCAATTACAAATTCGATTAACATTTCAAAAAGAACTGAATAATGCATGCAAAATTGATGAAGTCAATTACAAATTCGATTAACATTTCAAAAAGAACTGAATAATGCATGTGTAATTGATGAAGTCAATTTTTTTCATCTTGTCTGTGTTTAATTAAAGATGATAAATTTCATGTTCATTTATGATTAAAAAAAGAGGACTAATTTTAAATAATAGAAAATTATGAAAAAGTACAACATTGGTATTATAGGTTATTCCTGGGCTGCAGGGGCTCACATTGAAGCGGTTAATAATACTTCTTATGCACAGGTTACCTCGGTTTATTCATCAAGGGGACTGGATGAGACTGAGTTAAGCGCCAAACACGGGGTGAAAATCAAGGTTTACAACGATCTTAATGAAATGCTTGCGGATCCTGATCTTCATATCGTGTCAATTTGCAGCTATCCCTCTGATCATGCAAAACAGGCCATAGCAGCAGCAAAGGCAGGCAAGCATATGATCATCGAAAAGCCAGTTGCATTAACATGGGATGACTGCCTGGCTGTTGAAGAAGCTGTTAAAACTGCTGGTGTGAAAGCATGTGTATGTTTCGAATGCAGGTTTTCAAGTCAGCTGCTCACTATAAAAGCAATCATTGATAAAGGCCTGCTGGGAGAGATCCATTACGGAGAAGTTGATTATTATCATGGCATAGGCCCCTGGTATCCTCAATTTCGCTGGAATACCAAAAAGGAGGCTGCAGGAAGCAGTCTGTTGTCAGCGGGATGCCATGCTATGGATGCTCTTTTATTATGTATGGGTAGCGAAATTGATACTATCAAAAGTTATGCAACAAATTCTTCCAATAAAGATTTTTTGAAATATGAATATCCTTCAACCTCCGTTTCTATAGTTAAATTCAAAAATGGTGCTGTCGGTAAGGTTGCTTCTGTTATCGATTGTCTGCAACCATATTATTTCAGATTTCATCTTGTTGGAAGTGAGGGGACTATTCTTGACAACAAGTTTTATTCAGCTCAGCTGGGCGCTCTCAACAAAGATAAATGGAGTGAACTTTCAATGAGCATGCTTGATTCAGGTGATGTATCTGATCATCCTTATCAGACGCAGTTTGAGGCCTTCTTTAAAGCCATTGATGAGAATGAAGAAATGCCGTTAACCAGCCTTGCAGATGCTATGATAACACATAAAGCAGTTTTTGCTGCTGACAAATCTGCAGATCAGAATATTGATATTAAATAAGTTTTAAATAGAATCAATTTATCAGGTTCTTGCTGTATATCAGGAAAATCAGTTTTTGCAGTAAAGAAGATCCTTGAAATTGACAATCCTGAACCAAGAACACAGATCGTTTCGCCAATTTCATTCCAACCTGGAGGTCGAAATCATATTTTTTGATTTCTGATCTTCCATTCAACCCTTCTGCAGGATGGCAGGGATGAAGACAGAACTCGCCAGTCAATGAACATTGTAATGTCAGAATTATTTATCATGGCTCGTTTACTCGCATCTTGCTGCGATGAGTTACAGTGGGACAAATTCATTCCTGGGTTTAGAGCCGTCGGATATAAAGTGGTTACTGTCAGAAGCAATATGGTAAATATGGAAAACAAATAATATTAGTGCATTTCTGTTGCACAAATACCAATTCCGCCTCTGTAAAAATTAAATTGTACGTTCGGGTGATCTGCCAGTAAAGACATGGGTACTGAGCTGTCAATTATTTTCTTGCCAATCATAAATGCTGTCAGTCTCTGTCCGAAAGGATTGTCATGTACTCCTGCATGCCAGATTGATACTTTCTCTGATTTCCATGTTTGAGCAGGACCTACGGTAATAGCTTGCGTTGGGACTCCTGTAACTATGCCACCTGAACTGGTTCGTGCATTTTGCATACATGTTACCGGATGCAGATCAACTATTCGCGTTGAAAGCTTTTTATATTCTTCAGCTGGTGGAGGATTATCCTTATATTTCCCCACTCTTTTCACAGGATCGTTAAATGCCCAATGTTTAATGTCCCCTTGTCCCCCTTGCATTACGGCACACCGGATACCGCTTTCCCAGGTTGCTGTGTATTCATTTGTATCTGCCTTTGGAAAGTGAAGGTTTGATTCGGGAATCCTGTATTTTTTGTCCATCCTGTCAAAGCATAATTCTTTGTTAGCCTTTTCAAATGATAAAGGATGTGAAATATCAACTTCTTTACCATCAGCATACCATTCATCCATGCCCCAAAAATGTGCATTAGACAGATCCATTTGTAATTCGTTAACCAAACGGGCTACCAAAGGAAGTTGTTCTGTCGGACCTATTGGCCCGCAAATCCCTACAGGATTATTGGGTGTTGACTGTTTCCATGCAGTAATGTATTCAAGAGCTTCTGCCAGGTAAAAATCTTCAAGTGTATCATAAAGTACAACTTTAAAGCCTTCTCTGGAAAGCTGAAGCATATCCTTTGGAGTTAACTTTGCCGCATCATTTAATATTTCATCATTAAGAGTAGTGAAATCCCACCAATCCGGTGCTAACATACTTAATTTTCTTGCCATGGTTATTATTTCTATTGTTTAGTTAATGATTGCCTTGTGACAACAAATCCCGGCAGTAATTCCTCCAGAACATTATTCTGAGGATATCCGTGACCAAGATGTTGTATAAAACCCTCGGCATATTCAGTATTTGATTCTTTCCCTCTTCTTTTAGCATATCCTTGCATTGAAAGGATATATTCATCTACTTTATGATGTGCCTTCAGCCAGTCCCTCTGACTTCTGTGGCATTCAAGCATTTTTGTTTTTGTTTCTATAACGCTGGAGATGTTCACGTATATTGAAGGTTCAACATTATTGCCAAATTTATCTTTACCCTCCAGGGGATCACAATAATAAAGATAAGGAACAGGTTCAAAAGGCTTTTCATCCACCTCCAGGTTTTTCATACCTGCACAAAAACATGCTGTCTGGACTATCAGGCTGGTCATTTCATGATCGACCATATAGTCAGACTGGGGTGAAGTGAAAACAACCGATGGTTTTATTCTCCTTATCAGGGCGCATGTTTTATTTATTGATTCACGATCATAGAAAATATAAGCATCTTCAAAATCAAGACAATGATAGGATGCGTTGATAAGCCCGGCCGATTCGGTTGCCTCCTGCTTTCTTATCCTGCTAATTTCGTTCCGGTTGTACACAGCAGTACCTTTATCACCAGTAGCAAGGGTGGCAATATGAACTGACCATTCTGCCCTTTCAAATAATGATAAAGTTCCTGTGCATAGTATCTCAGCATCGTCAGGATGGGCAAATATTCCTATAACTGTTTTTTTCATTGTTGTAAAAATAATTAGGCGCTTAAAGAGCCATTAATGATAACATGTTAATGATATTTTGTTTGTGAACTTTGAACTTCACTTTCCCCGAAGGGCTCTTTCCCAAAAGGGGAAAAATTTGCTACTTAAATATCCAAACTGAAATTTTCAACCCGGATTCATTCGGATTTTTGAACAAGACTATTAAAAAGGGTAAATTTGGTTTAACTCCACCCTTGAATACTCTATATCCTTTATCTCCCGGGGTCAAATAAAAAATAATTATATTAAATTACGGTCACACAAAGTGTGAATTTTTGGGTGAAATACCTCGTAGGCTTGCCTTGGATATAGTCGAAAAATAGTAAATTCTTTATCATTATTTTCTTCCGGTTAATTTTATTATCTAACCTCATTAATTCTTAAATATTTGCATCTTCATGAAAGTTAGTGGCCTGGTATCTTTGCAGCGAAAAATTATTATCCCCAAAGTACAATGGCTAAAGGTAATCTCTAAGTTTATGAATTAATCTGGCTAAGTAAAGGTAGGGAAAAAAGACGGTAATTTGTCATGCCTGGTCGGGATTAAAATGTTAAAAAAATCTTATATTTACTCTGCACCTGAATCACCAGGGCAACAGGTAATTTGATCCTGACTGCCGTTTACTTAAACAAACTGCTTCATGATGTGATTATTGGTTTTACCGTTTTTTTTATGTTCTATACCTGCCTTACAATTTCGTCAATATTATTTGCAAGCATTGCAGGTCTGTTGCCTGGATCATTGAAAATTACCGGTATGTATTTACCTCCCATTCAGGCTGAAATGGTGCTGTAACTTATTTCCCTTTCCAGGTTGACCAGCGTCGTCAGAGGAATATTTGTTCCTTCTGAATTACGGATCAGCAGTACGCTGATGATCTCCTCAATGAGTTTCTCCTCCTCTCCGAGCACAACCGGCACGAGTGTCTGTTCGTCTCTCAGTCTGCTGATCTCATGCTGGTCAAGTGCCGTCCTTAATTCGATATCACGTACCTTGTGCTGTCTCGGGAACCTGTAACTGTTGACATAATTTCTCTTATACAGTATCCAAACCGCTGCGACCATGGTAAAGAAAGCGGCCAGCCTTA
>SKND01000172.1 GCA_007120695.1 Bacteroidales bacterium
AAGTGGATGTTTCAGCAGGAGTAAGCCTGAAGTCGATCCGTAATATTGCCGATAAGATAAACATAATCAATGATATTTCATTTCAGACCAATATACTGGCCCTTAATGCGGAAGTGGAAGCTGCCCGGGCAGGCGAGCACGGCCTGGGTTTTGCAGTGGTTGCTTCAGAAGCAAGGAAACTGGCGGGAAGAAGTAAGATTACCGCCAACAAGATAGTTTCACTTGCAAATCATAGCGCGGGTACTACTGAAGAAGCAGGTAAACTGATGAATGAACTTATACCGGAAATTGAAAAGACAGCCAGGATGATGCAGGAAATATCGTCTGCAAGCCTTGAACAGAACTCAGGAGCAGACCAGATAAATAATGCAATACAGCAATTGAACCAGATCATTCAGCAGAATGTAGCAGTTTCTGAGAAGATGGCAACAAGCCCGGAAGAGCTTTCCGGACAAACCGAGCAGCTTAATGAGAAGGTTTCGTACTTTAAAATTGACAGGGACTACCGTAAATCAACCCATCAAAAGACAATTATCAACCAAAGAGCGAAAGTTGTTCATTTAGTGCCGAATATAAAGAAAGATGAAATAAAGCAGGCGCTGGTTGCAAAAGGATAGAAGAAGGGCTGATATAAATGATGCCGGGAATTTTCAATTTACCCGATTCCATACAAGGTTGACGGCCATATTTTCAGGTTTTCCGGAACGGAAGTAAGCCAGACAGATTTTGTAATTACTGGTCAGGGCACTGAAGCCAATTATTTACAGGAAGTTGTAATAGAACACAGTAAAAAATATACGGAGGGTTATTATGAAAAATCAGGCTAGTGGGGAGAAATACAGGATTCTTATTGTAGATGACAGTCCACTCAGTATTGAGCTGATATTTGAGCTGCTGAAAGAGTCGGGTTATGATTTGCATTCGGCTGAGAACGGCCGGGTTGCACTTGAAAAACTTAAGAATGAAAACTTCGACCTGGTTCTGCTTGATGTTATGATGCCATATATGAACGGATATGAATTATGCAGGAAGATAAAAAGCACGAAGGAAATATCAGGCATACCGGTAATCTTTATAACTGCAAAAAATGACAATGAAAGCATAATTAACGGATTCGAGGCAGGAGCAGTGGATTATGTCGCAAAACCTTTCAATACCAGGGAGCTCCTGATGAGGGTCAAAACCCATGTTGAGCTTTTAAGGTCAAGAAGGGATCTTGAAATTGCCAGGGATATGGCAGAGGAGAGTTCAAAGACGAAAAGCGAGTTCCTTGCGAACATGAGCCACGAAATACGGACACCCCTCTATGGTATCACGGGTATGATAGACCTACTAAAGACCACCCAACTTACAATCATGCAGGAAGAGTATGCCGACATCATGTATTCATCGGCAAAAACCCTGCTAACACTTATTAATGATATTCTTGACTTTTCCAAAATTGAAGCAGGTGAACTGCAATTTGAATCCACGCCATTCAGTCTTGGAAAAAATCTGTACAATGCAATCAAGATATTACAACCAACAGCTCAAAAGAAAGACTTAAACCTCGATTTCGATATTGACGAAAAGATTCCAAACAGGCTGGTGGGTGATCCTGTCAGACTTAATCAGGTTGTAATGAACCTGGCGGCTAATGCTATCAAATTTACAAACAAGGGTAGTGTGAACATAAAGTTGTCGCTGCTGGAAAAAAAACAAAATTCAGTGGTCCTGTTGTTCGAAGTGACTGATACCGGCATCGGTATATCAAAAAACAATATGAGTAAACTGTTCAGGACATTCTCCCAGGTTGATGCTTCAACAACAAGGGTTAACGGGGGGACAGGACTCGGACTGGTTATTTCAAAGAAACTGACAGAAATGATGGGTGGTGAAATAGGTGTTGAGAGTAAGCTGGGAAATGGATCAAGATTCTGGTTCACTTGTCATCTTAAGAAACCTGACAAATTACAATTCAGGCAAATGGATAAGAATAATATGATGGAACAGTTAACAGAAAAAAACCTGAAAATACTTCTAGCCGAAGACAACCCTGTAAACGTCAAAGTGGTCGAGTTTTTCATGGCAAGAATCGGCCAGACGGTTGATATTGCAGAGAACGGAATAATTGCAGTCGAAAAATTCAAAACCGGCAACTATGATCTTATACTGATGGATATCAACATGCCCGAGATGGATGGTTATGAGGCAGCAAGGGTGATCAGGCAGATGGAAGAAGAACAGGGTCATAGTAAAAGAATACAGATAGTGGCAATGACAGCAAATGCGATGGCGGGTGACAGGGAAAAATGTCTCAGCCTTGGTATGAACGATTATATCTCAAAGCCATTCAGACTACCTGATATGAAAAGAATTTTATCAAATCCTCAAATAAAAGCTTAAATCAACCCGGTAATTATTAATAATGAGCTTATAATAGAATTTACAGGCAGATTTGAGACCTACAGTAATGCTCTCAGCGAGATGAAGGAGCTTAATGAGGAACTTAAAAATAATTAAAAAAACTGGAGGATTTGGAAGCACTTAAGAGCCTTTTTTATATCCTTTATTTCAAATGAGATAGTAAAGCCCTTTGCCTATAATAACCGGACTTTCGAAGAATATTCTTTAGGTAAAAAAAAAGGATTGGAAATTAATAATATCAATAGTTTCACTAATACATTCGGAAGCTTTCAACCTCGATTTCCGGTTCAAGAATATCTTTGTTGCCGCAAAACTATTAACAATCGTCTCACAATATCAAAGAATTAGATTGTTACGGATAATTTCTGCCTTATCGGTTATCTCATTTACCTGCTGCTCTGTTATGTTGACAATACTGCGTTCATGCTGTATTATCATAAGCATCCCGTCACGTTCTACAGCCTCGGGTTCACCTACCTCATATGTGATGCTAACCGGGTCAAATAGCTCTTTTATTGAGGCAAGTTCGCCTGACAGTGCTGCAAACTCAGGATGCACCCTTTCATAGCTTCTAAATATAATTATCAAATCATTAAGTATGATCTTCTGTTCACCTATCCTTTCAAAGATCTCTTCACCTGGAAGTGTTTTCGCAACCTGAGTAAGCAGATAAAGACCTTCAACCCATACCCCCGCTACCATAGCATTACTGAGATGGGCCCTTCCCTCCGCTCTCAGGTAATTATCCATCCTGTTAAAACTCTGTAGTGAAATATACATCAGTGAGTCGGGATTTGATTGTGAACTTGCCAGTCTGCGCAAAGTAGAAAAATCAAAGAATTGTCCCACTGCGAGACCGTCAGACAGTCTCCGTATCGATGCCAGGTAGTCCATTACTGCAGTTGTACGGTTGTAAATAATGAGATAACCCAGATCAGCTCCAAAAACTCCAAGCATTAATGCTCTTCTGAAATTTGTATTGTAGCTGTCCATATTTGCAGTTGTAGCAAGGTACCTGTCGGAATAAGGTACTCCCAGATCCTTAATAAGAGCTGACATCTCAACTATGGAAGAGACATTGGAGATCATCCCTTCCATAACATCTT
This sequence comes from Bacteroidales bacterium, assembly GCA_007120695.1. Classification (GTDB taxonomy): domain Bacteria; phylum Bacteroidota; class Bacteroidia; order Bacteroidales; family PUMT01; genus PXAP01. The sequence continues at coordinate 3,513 of SKND01000172.1, forward strand.
CCGATATTTCAAGAGACTCAGCATAAATAACTGAATCCGGAATCCCGATATCAGTTCCCATTCCCCGGTCCCTGCCCGACTGGCAGGAAACAAAAAGAACCGGCATAATTAATATTAGCAAACCCATTCTTAACATAAAGACTTCAAATTATTGGTTAAAAAGACAATATATTACATTTCCGTTAAATTAATCCTCGTTAGCTCTTAATCTTCCTTAATTTTAACTTTTCAAACCACTCAAGTCTATTTTTAAAAAGATTTAAATACAATGTCACATAGAAAAAACCGGGAAGCATCCATACAAATGCACTGATATCCGTTTTGGTATCTGAGATTACTTTGGCAACCAACCGTTTCAATGACTTTTCTGAATAATCGCTGAAATCATATTCTGATACCTGCTTTAAAACCCTGATGAACAATCTGAAATCCTGATCCGATATACTTTTATCCATTCAATGAATCATTGCCGGTGAAAAAATGAGGACACAAAAGTAATTAAAACTACAAGAGTGATAGCTTTCAGCCTCTCCGTCTTCCTCTGATAATTTCTTGCAGGCTTTTACCATCTAAATAAATATTTTCTTCTACATTACACATTGTATCGGGAATTATTTATATCTTCATTGTTTTAAATATTCTGTTTCGTAATATTAGTCAGAATACGGGCAATTTTTCAAAAAACCCAGCTAATTACAATGAGTCAACCACTTAAATCTATCTTAATTGTTGACGATTCCGAAACAAACCTCGTTCTTTTGGAAGCCATTCTTGAAGGTGAAGGATGGATAGTCAAAACTGCAGCAACCGCTAATGGCGGACTCGAAATGATTAAAAACGAAATTCCGGATCTTATACTCCTTGATCTTTTAATGCCAAGGGTGGACGGATATGAGATGCTGGATCGTCTTAAATCAAATGAGAAATA
>SKND01000109.1 GCA_007120695.1 Bacteroidales bacterium
TAATAAACGGAATAACAATATGTTACAATTACATCTATTGAGTGTTATGTTTTTCAATCCATTGAATCCTCATGATTTGGACTTAACGTTTAGTGAAATTAATATGATGAGGATTTCATGCTTCTGTGTGTAATTTTACGCAGAAAAAATTTAATGTATATTTCCACCCCCGCAAAAAAAACCATAATTTTCAATATAGTTCCATAGCAATTATTTTGCTATGAAATTGCTGTGTTTTATTATTTTATTTGATTTTATGCATTTTTTATTATTATTTGCAATCAAATACCAGAATAATAAAATGTTATATGAACAAATATCTGTTCACGGTTTTATTTTTAGTTTCTACCGGTATAAACGTCTTTTCCCAAAACTGGACCAGGCTGCAGAAACTGGACCATGAAGCTGAATATCTTATAATGTCCAGGCTTTATAAAGCTGCAGCAGATAATTTTATCCAAATACTTAATGAACTTCCCGGTAATTCAAATATTAAATTCAGAATCGGGTATTGCTATCTTAATGCCGAAGGATATAACCTCGAAGCAATTCCTTATCTGGAAAAGGCTTCTGCAAATATTGCATTATTTCCAAATTCGGGTTCTATAAAAGAAGACAGATCTCCTCCAGAGGCACTCCTTTTTCTGGGGGTTGCACATCAACGTGCTTTGCAATTTGATCTGGCAGAAAAAGCCTATTCAAAGTTCAGGGAAATGTTGCCTGACAACGATGAAAGGCGTAAAATTGCAGATCAGCATTTGGAGAGCATTGAGCATGCTAAGATTTTCCTTAAAAAGCCACGTGAAGTTGAAAAAATCAATCTTGGAAAGGAAATAAACAGTAATGAAGCGAACATAAATGCAGTTGTTTCCGGAGATGGGCAGACAATGGCTTTCACAAGAATATCCCGCAGAGGATTTGAGGTTTTTATTGCCCGCAAACAGGGAGAAAAGTGGGGGAAACCTGTTAACATAAGCCGTGGTTTGAAAATGGATTTTCTTCTTACCACGGGTATTTCACATGATGGTTCTGATATTTATCTTAGATATTTTTTACCTGATATGTCAGATATCTACACAAGCACTTATGAGAACGGAGGGTGGAGCAGTGCTAAAAAAATTGGCAGACCAGTTAGCAGCAGGTATAACGAAACACATGCATCTGTAAGTTCTGATGGCAAAACGCTTTATTTTACAAGTAACAGGCCCGGAGGATATGGTGGTCTTGATATATACCGTGCTCATCTTAACAGACGCGGCAGATGGAGAAATGTAGAAAACATGGGTCCGGAAATTAATACATTTTTTAATGAAAACACACCCTTTGTTACAGTTGATGGAAAATATCTGTTTTTCAGTTCAGAAGGCCACAACACCATGGGAGGATACGATGTGTTTTTTGCTGAGCTTGAAAATACTGAAAATTTATATAATCTTGGATATCCTGTAAACGATACCTATGATAACCTTTTTTATTTTCCTTTTAGTGAGGGCCGTTCCGGATATATTTCATATCATGATAAGGATGGTATTGGTCGCAGGGATTTATTCCAGGTATCGTTAAATGATTTGGAAATGATAGATATAGATCTTGCTTCAAAACATCATCTCGATAAAGAGACTCTTGCAAAAATTCATACAGAATCTGAGGCTGACACCCTCGAATTTTATATTTTGGAAGGGCTTGCAGATTATGATTACGAGTGGGAAATGCTTGCTGATCCTGAATTCAGCCATGAAGAACATGATTCCTTCGAAGAGTCTGGTTTTGAGGAGATACCGGCACATTCCAAAGCAGGAAAATCATACAGTGTCCAGATCCTTGCTTTGGAGGAAGTTTTTACATCTGAATTAATTGATAGCATACCCGGAGTAATCATTCATTATGATAATGATGGATTTAGCAGGTTTTTAACCGGCTATTACAGGACAATCTCCGAAGCTATGACGGTATTAACCCACTATCGTGAAAATGGTTATCCCGATGCTTTCATCCGTATAAATAATTTTATTCCGAATTACACGGTGCAGGTTAAAGCCATGAGAAATTTCCTGGAAAGAAGTTATTTCAGTAACATTGAAGAACTGATTTGCCGGCAGGGTACAGATGGTCTTTACAGGTACTCCTGGCTTTATTACACCACATGGCATGAAGCTGCCAGTCACCTCAACAAATTCAAAGAGATGGGTTATGAGGATGTTTTTGTCAACAAACTTAACTGGTAGCTTATCATTGGATTAACACCCTTTAAACCTTCCGGAGAATACAATTACTTAACCTGTGCCGGAATCTTCACCGATGCTTATCTGGTTTCATAAGTTTGACGCTATCTCCAACAGAAAGACCGATACAAATAATCACGGACCTTTCAGCAGCGACAATATCGGCATGAATTATGATTATCCGGAAGCAAGCTATGAGCGCCGCAAAGAGATCATAGAAGAGCATAAAAACTATCAGATGGGATTGCTCTGGTTTGTTGCAAATGATCCCCGCATACCTGAAGAGACACAAAGCAGGATGCAGGAGTGGGGACTAACACGGGATGAATTCACAGATAACGGTAACTGGCCGCACCAGTTGTATATTCGTGAAGCCCGCCGTTATGAAATAGCCTATGGTTCTCTTGTGCCCAAAAAGAATGAATGTACAAACCTGCTGGTTCCGGTTTGCGTTTCATCAAGTCATATTGCATTTGGTTCAATTCGAATGGAACCGGTATTTATAATACTTGGACAGTCTGCTGCTGTAGCGGCATCTATCGCCATAGACAGAGATCTGGCTGTGCAGGATTTACCTTATCAGGAGCTCAGCAGTATCCTGGTTGAAAATGGACAAATACTTAACTACTGACAAGGGAGCTTTTTGTTTACAGTTTCAAACACCATACCATGAATTTTATATTAACTTGCATTTTATTAAAACCCAATAAAATAAACTCATCATAATATCAGTTTAATTTTTATAATTAAATATATAATGGGTAAACGCTATATAGTAATAATTGGTGCAGTTTTATTAAATCTGGCTGCCTGCAGCTCTTTCAAATCAGATCATGACAAGGGCCTCGAAGAGATGGATAATGGTAATCTTATAAATGCCATTAACCTTTTCACCAAAAGCATTGAAGCGAACAAAGACCTGGCTTCATCATATAATCACAGAGGCCTTTCTTACCTGAATATGGGAGACTTTTCTTTGTCAATAGACGATTTTACCAGTGCCATTGAACTTGAAGAGGATGCGGTAATTTTTCACAACAGGGCCCGGGCATATTTGGAGATGGGGCTCACGGAGAATGCTTTTGCCGATCTGAATATGGCTGGCAAACTGAATGAGACAGACCTGGAACTTTTGCTGAGTACCGGATATGGCATGCTTGACCTGGGTTATCACATAGAAGCAGAACGTGTCTTTACAAAAGCACTGATTATAGATACTGAAAGTATGGAGGCTTTCAACGGCAGAGGTAATGTAAGGATGGAGCTTGGTGACAATGAGGGTGCTGAGCGTGACTGGAACAGGGCCATTGAGATTTCCAGGAAAACCCGGAATAACCAGGAGATATAAGAAAGTCCTCAATGCTTTAGGATCATGTGTATACTTGCAAAAAATAATGGAACACGTTGATTTTTAGGCATCCTGGCTTGTTGAGCAATAATGTATTTATCGAACCTCCAGCCTCTCCCCTTCCGATTTGGCAATTACAACGGCACCGCAAACATCACTCCAGACATTTGCCGAGGTCCTGAACATATCAATTATCCTGTCAACTGCCAGTATCAGCCCCACTCCTTCCAGCGGAAGTCCCACGGCAGTTAGTACAATTGTTATCATCACCAGTCCGGCCATCGGCACCCCTGCAGATCCTACTGAAGCCAGCAGTGATGTAAGAACTACAATTACCTGCTGACCAATAGTCAGGTCTATTCCATAAGCCTGTGCAATAAATATCACTGCCACACATTCATAAAGTGCTGCACCGTCCATGTTGATAGTGGCACCAAGAGGAAGGGTGAAACTGCAGACCTTATCAGAAACTCCCGAATTGTTTTTGACAGCCTCCATTGTGAGTGGTAGCGTGGCATTTGATGAGGAAGTTGTAAAGGCAGTTATTAATGGTGTGCGTACTGCAGCAAAATGCCGGAAAGGTTTCTCCCCTCCTGCATATTTCACAATAAGAGGCAGGGTTATAAATACATGCACAAGTATGCCGGCAATAACAACAAACATATACATACCCATGCTTTGCACAAGAACACCAAGGTCCTCCTGTGCTGCTACCCTTGCAGCAATAAGTCCGAAGATGCCAAGGGGAGTGAAACGTATTACAAAGAGGGTTACCTTCATCATCACCTCAAAAACAGCCCTGAAAAAACCTGACAGGTAATCCTGATGCTTAGTTTCAACCCTGGTAATAAAA
>SKND01000077.1 GCA_007120695.1 Bacteroidales bacterium
GGTTACTGTAACTCGAACTGCTGATGCCGGTTGTTCCGCCAACAGACCAGTGGTTGCTGATCCCGTGGACGTATAGTACGTTTGCTCCTTTGGAGTGGTTGATACTTGTCAGTGTATTGTCTGCTCAACGGGCTGGTTAAATCTTACCTCCATGAATTGGGACAGAGGTGTTTTGGCCACATAACGCATCAAACCCATTTGCAGGGTTTGTATCTCCTTTGTCCTGACAATATCCTGTGTATCATCAGGTGAAGATGAAAATCTCAGGGTGTCTGCCATGCCGGCAAATTTTCTCTGCCCGGTAAAAAAATAGGTATACTCCCTGCCTCCTGCACCGGTAGCTTGAGATGTTGATATCACATATACGTCTGCCTCTTTGATATCCCTTACATAATTCACATAGGGAATCTCTCTTCTTACATGATCGCTTACCCGCATATAAAGGTTGAGGGCATCTTTTCTTATCGTATCGGGCAGGGCCGTTTCTTCTTGTGCTGTTAGTGTGAGGCTGGAAAACAGGATCAGGGCGGAGATGATTAAGTTTGATTTCATTTATTATTCTGTGAATGTTTTTGTAAAACCAGATTTTTTAATCAAAGATAAAAATTAAAATGAAACCAACTAATGGGTTAGGTAATAATTTTTTAAAAATGTTCTTTAACTCCGTATTGAACCTATTTATGATCTGAGTTGTTAGTTTATCCATTAAACACAATATCAGACTATGCACAGAACCGAACATGACACAATGGGACCTGTTGAGGTACCTGCAGATAAATACTGGGGAGCGCAGACCCAGCGATCATTAAATAATTTTAAAATCGGCAACCAGAAGATGCCTGTTGAGGTTATCAGGGCTTTTGCTGTTCTCAAAAAAGCTGCAGCGCTAACTAATATGGAGCTCGGTGTACTTTCTGACGATAAGGCCCTGTTGATCGCAGAGGTTTGTGATGAGATATCTGATGGTCAGCTTGACGATCAGTTTCCCCTGGTGGTATGGCAGACCGGGTCGGGAACGCAGACCAACATGAATGTTAATGAGGTTGTTTCCAACCGTGCACATGTGCTTGCCGGGAATAAACTTGGTGAGGGTAAGCCGTATATACACCCCAACGACGATGTCAACAAATCACAATCGTCGAACGACACATTTCCTACTGCCATGCATATAGCTGCCTATTCTATAATAACGGAGTTAACAGTTCCAGGTATTGAAAAGGTTAGAAATACCCTGGCCGCCAAGGCCCAGGAGTTTAGAGATATTGTAAAAATTGGCCGTACTCACTGGATGGATGCTACCCCGGTAACACTCGGACAGGAGTTTTCGGGATATGTATCACAACTGGATCACGGACTGAAGAGCCTCAGATCATCAATGCCCCACCTCGCTGAGCTGGCACTTGGCGGTACGGCAGTAGGAACAGGTATTAACTCCCCGAAAGGGTATGCCGATATAGTGGCCGTGAGGATTGCCGGACTTACCGGTTATCCTTTTGTAAGTGCCCTGAACAAGTTTGAGGCCCTGTCGGCAAATGATGCAGTGGTTAAAATTTCCGGGGCGCTTAAGGTTCTGTCTGTAAGTTTGATGAAAATAGCAAATGACCTGCGTGTCCTGTCCTCCGGTCCGCGCTCAGGCATAGGAGAGATTTCCATCCCTGCAAATGAGCCCGGTTCGTCTATAATGCCTGGAAAAGTCAATCCAACACAGATTGAAGCACTGAGTATGGTCTGTGCACAGGTTATAGGCAATGATCTGGCCATAACCACAGGTGGAATGCAGGGACATTTTCAGCTTAATGTCTTTAAGCCCATGATGATCTATAACCTGCTTGGTTCAGCCAGGCTTCTGGGAGATGCCTGTACCTCATTCAATGATAACTGTGCTGTTGGGATTGAACCCAATCATGGGGTTATTGACAAACACCTTGAAAATTCATTGATGCTTGTCACGGCGCTCAATCCGCATATAGGTTATGAAAATGCAGCCAGAATTGCAAAAAAGGCGTTTTCTGAAAACACCACATTGCGCCTGGCTGCCATTGATCTCGGACTTGTTACCGAAGAGCAATTCAATAAATGGGTAGATTCGAAAAAAATGATCTGATTGCTATATTGCCCGGTGGACGATGTTCTCTTCAACAAACTCTGATATTGCTTTTGCAGCCTTTTCAGGTTCTTCCAGAAAGCCTATATGCCCTGAGTTTTCGAGGGCAACAAAAGTTGCGTTTTCAGGCAACCGGACACTACGGGCTACATCTTTGAAAGAGATATAATTGTCATGTTTGCCGGCAACAAGCATCACCGGTATCTTTGTTTCTGCCAGCAGTTGTTCCCTTGATGGCCGCTTCATCATACCGTTAAGGCATGCAATAATTCCTTCACCGGGTGTGGAAATTGCAATTTCAGTTGCCCGCTCCACTTCAGCTTTCAGTTTTACTACATTTTGAGGGGCAAAAGCCTTCGGTATATTTATTTTGGATATCAGCTCTTTTCTGCCCTGGTTAACGAGAACAATTTCCCGGCACCTGTTATTCCTGGTCTGTTTTGTATCAGGAAAGGGATGTGAGTGGAACAGGCAAAGGCCACTTAACCTTTCGGGGAAAAGTTCCATAAAAGCCAGTCCGCTATACCCGCCCATCGAATGACCTGCAATAAAGCACTTCTCTATTCCGCAATGATCTATGACTGCAATCACACTACCGGCCAGTTTTTCCATGCTGTGCTCCTCTCCGGTAGTTCCCGATTTTCCATGACCCGGCAGATCGGGACAGATTACGCGGAAACGCCCTTCAAGCAAGGGGATGAAATTATTCCATATTTCGAGCGATTCAAGGTATCCGTGCAGCAGGACCACTGCCGGACCCTTACCCGTGTCTGAGAACCGGATTTCGGAGTTGCAGAAGGGTATGGTTTTGACCATGATAATTTGCTTTTTTTGTATCTTAAAAAACCACCACTTTAAGTGGTGGTAATGTTCTTGTGGATTTACATTCAAAAATAATGATAATTAATGTAAGAAAAGTATGCCTGTTTATTTTATGTCCGATGATTTAAGAGGTTAATCCATCGGATCAAAATGGAATAAATATAAATTATCCTAAAATAACTGCGTACAAAGCATGTTTATGTAACTGGATAATGTATGTGTAATTCTGTGTGCAAATCAGATAAAAAATTTGACCTGAAGGTCGATTTCTCATGCAAAACCTTGCTCTATGTGTTTATCTTTGCCTGTTAAGAAATTCAATTATATTTGCATATAAAGAATTCTCAATATATAATTACATTTTTATTTATTAATATATACCTTTATCACTGCAGTTTCAATTTTGCAATAATAATGAGCATATGAGTAGTTTTATAAATGCATCTGTCGGAAAGAAATTCCTGGTAAGCATATCAGGCATTTTCCTTATAACGTTCCTGGCTGTTCACCTTACAGTCAACTTGTTTTTGCTTGCCGGACAGGAATCATATAACATGGCAGCTCACTTCATGGCTACCAATCCGGCAATAAAGATCATGGAGCCCTTGCTGGCTCTGGGCTTCCTGTTACATATCGGATATTCGGCATTCCTTACATTTACAAACAGGGATACCCGCCCGCTAAAATATGCCATGGTTGATCAGAAAGAGACCAGCACCTGGCCATCTCGAAACATGTTCGTTCTCGGAACACTGATTTTTATATTCCTGGTTTTGCATCTTTCAAATTTCTGGGTAAAAATGAAGTTCGGAGAGATGAGCTATATTGATTACGGAGGTGAAATGGTACAGGATGCCTACTCACTAATAAAAGCTAAGTTCGTTATCTGGTGGTATGTAATTATATATATTGCAGGAGCTGTATTCCTCGGGTTACATCTTTTACACGGATTCCAGTCGGCTTTCCAGACTCTCGGACTAAGCAACCAGTTATGGCGAAAACGGCTGATGATTCTGGGCACTGCCTACTCAATTATTATTGCAACGGGATTTTCAATCATCCCGATCTACTTTCTGGTTAATGCCTTTCTTTAAGCAAATTGGCCGGTTGTGAACAAAATAGTTATAACCATTCAGAATTATCAGATATGAGTAAATTAAAATCAAAGATACCGGAAGGACCACTGGCCGAAAAATGGACCCGGCATAAAAATTCAGTAAAGCTGGTCAATCCTGCCAATAAGGCAAAGCTTGACATTATTGTCGTTGGAACCGGATTATCCGGAGCTTCGGCAATCTCCACCCTGGCAGAGCTGGGTTACAATATAAAGGCATTCTGCTTCCAGGATTCACCACGAAGGGCACATTCAGTAGCTGCCCAGGGGGGTATCAATGCCGCCAAGAACTATAAGAATGATGGTGACAGCGTATTCAGGTTATTCAATGACATACTTAAAGGAGGCGATTACCGGTCGAGGGAGGCCAATGTTTACAGGGCGGCTGAAGTCAGCAACCAGACAATTGACCAGCTGGTTGCGGCCGGTGTACCTTTTGCGCGGGAATACAGCGGATACCTGGATAATCGCTCTTTCGGGGGAGTACAGGTTTCCCGAACCTTTTATGCAAAGGGCCAGACCGGTCAGCAATGCCTGCTGGGGGCCTATAGCGGCATGATAAGGCAGATTGCAAAAGGCAAGGTTACAATGTACAACCGGAGAGATATGCTTGATTTGGTCATAATAGATGGCAAGGCAAGGGGGATTATTACCCGTAACCTGGTTACCGGCGAGATTGAACGCCATTCGGCTCATGCCGTTGTACTTGCCTCGGGAGGTTATGGCACAATCTACTATTTGTCAACACTTGCCGTTGGATCCAATGCAACCGCTGCATGGGCAGCCCATAAAAAAGGCGCATTTTTCTCAAATCCGAGTTTTGTTCAGATTCATCCGACCAGCATACCCCAGCTTAATGATTACCAGGCCAAGCTGACTCTCATGTCTGAATCATTAAGAAATGACGGGCGTATATGGGTCCCTAAAAAGAAGGGGGACAAGCGACATCCGGTCGACATTCCTAAGGATGAAAGGGATTATTATCTCGAGAGGCGTTATCCCGCGTTTGGTAACCTGGTACCCCGTGATGTAGCATCACGTGCTGCCAAGGAAAGATGTGATGCCGGATATGGAGTGGGTGAGAGCGGTCTTTCTGTATATCTTGATTTTAGCAGGGCCATTGAGAGGCTTGGAAAAAAAGCTATCGAGAACAAATATGGAAACCTTTTCGAGATGTATGAAAAGATTACCGGGATCAACCCGTATAATGAGCCTATGCGGATATATCCCGCAGGACATTACACCATGGGAGGACTCTGGGTGGATTACAACCTGATGACAACAATTCCGGGCTTGTTTGCCATTGGAGAATCAAATTTTTCTGACCATGGAGCTAACAGGCTCGGCGCAGGATCTCTGATGCAATGTGCGGGTGACGGATATTTTATTTTGCCTGTTACAATTGGCGACTATCTTGCTGATGAGATAAAGACACCAAAAATTTCAACAGATAGTTCCGAATTTGATAAGGCGGAGAAGGAATCACATGATAAACTCAGCAAACTGATGGCTGTAAACGGCACACAGACCGTTACCTCATTTCATCGCCGGCTGGGCAGGATAATGTGGGATTTGTGCGGGATGGTAAGAAATGAGAAGGGACTTAAAAAGGCAATGAAGGAGATTGCCAGTCTCAGGGAGGAGTTCTGGAAGGATGTCAAAATACCCGGCACCATCGATGAGGTAAACCAGGAACTTGAGAAAGCAGTTAAAGTGGCAGACTTTATGGAGCTTGGCAAGCTCATGTGCCAGGATGCAATTAACAGGAAAGAGTCATGCGGAGCTCATTTTCGCGAGGAGAGCCAGACTCCTGAAGGTGAAGCACAGAGAATTGATGATGAGTATTCTTATGTTGCATCATGGGAGTACCTTGGAGAAGGGAACGATCATGCTTTGCACCAGGAGAAGCTTGCATTTGATAATGTAAAAATGCAGGAGAGAAGCTACAAATAGTATTTTGCAAAAATATATTCAACCTGTATAAAAGGTGCCGGAAGTTTGTTATCAGCACAGATGGAAGACCGGGTTGAGAAACAATAATTAAAAGCGATATGGAAATCAAACTCAAAATATGGAGGCAGAAAAATGCCACTAGCGAGGGCACATTTATAGATTATATTCTAACCGGAGTATCGGAAGAGATGTCTTTTCTTGAAATGCTCGATTTTCTGAATACGACTCTTATAGAGCGGGGAGATGAACCGGTTGCATTTGAACATGACTGCCGTGAAGGTATTTGTGGTTCGTGTTCACTCTATATTAACGGGAGGCCACACGGACCCGGAAACCTGGTAACTACATGTGAACTCAGAATGACCCGGTTCAAAGATGGTGATAATATTGTAGTAGAACCATGGAGAGCTAAATCATTCCCGGTAATAAAAGACCTTATAGCCGACCGGTCAGCTTTTGATAAGATAATGGAAGCCGGCGGATTCATATCGGTCAATACGGGATCAGCCCCGGAAGCTAACTCAATTCCCATAATGAAAGAGGCATCGGATGAGGCTTTTGATGCGGCAACCTGCATTGGTTGCGGGGCATGTGTGGCGGCTTGTAAAAATTCATCGGCTATGCTGTTTGTGGCAGCCAAAGTTTCTCATCTCGCCCTGCTTTCACAGGGGAGGGCTGAGTCTGCCCGGAGAGCACGGGCCATGGTAACCAAAATGGATGAGCTGGGTTTCGGCAGCTGTACCAATACAGGTGCCTGTGAGGCCGAATGTCCCAAGGGGATTTCTCTTGCTCATATAGCAAGGCTTAACAGGGAGTTTCTTAAAGCAGGAATTAAGAGTTGATAATAATCTTTTAACACCCGGCATGCCAGGCATTCTGCTGATACAATCAACTTCAAACCGGTTCAGCGTAAGTTGCTTTTACTTCTTCACTGTGTCTGGCATTTGATGTGGCTGCCAGTAAAACTATTACGAACGCTGTTTCATAGTATCTTCAATTTCGGCAATGGTTTTCGGGACAGGCTTGCCCAGAACACGGCAACCGGCTTCCGTTACCAGGATATCGTCTTCTATTCTGATTCCTCCGAAATCTTTAAATGACTCGACTTTTTCGTAGTTTATAAATTCGTTGAACTTTTTCTCCGATCTCCATTTATCAATCAGGGCCGGTATGAAATATATACCTGGTTCTGAGGTCAGGACAAACCCTTTTTGCAGCCGCCTTCCGAGCCTCAGGAAAGCCAGTCCGAACTGGCCGGACCTTTGTACCTCATCATCATATCCTACCATGTCCTCTCCAAGATCTTCCATATCGTGGGCATCCAATCCGAGCATATGACCCAGTCCGTGAGGAAAAAACAGGGCATGTGCTCCATTGCGGACAGCCTCTTGCGGATCTCCCTTCATAAGCCCCATCTCTGTTAATCCCCGGCATATAACCCCGGCCGACTCCAGGTGTACTTCCTTGTAAGTAACACCGGGCCTTATCGATTCAGCAGAACTCTGTAGCGCAGCCAGCACAATTTCATATATATCTTTTTGGCGTGAATTAAATGTTCCTCCCACCGGCACAGACCGCGTTATATCACTTGCATAGTGCATATCTGTTTCGCTTCCTGCATCTGTTACCATCATTCTTCCATCTTTCAGGATATTTCCGTGGTAGTGGTTGTGCAGGGTCTGTCCGTTGATACTTAGAATAACAGGAAATGAAACCGGATTTCCGTGTGCCAGGGCAAGGCCTTCAATCAGTCCTGCAATTTCTCTCTCGTACACTCCGGGCATTGCCATTTTCATTGCAACAGTATGCATCTCATAAGCTATATCAACCGCTTTTTCTATTTCAGCTATCTCTCCGGGTGATTTGACAGAACGGAGTCTGACAACCTCTCTTATCAGTTCTTTCGAAGCCTGCCCGATTACTTTGTTATGGTGGATACCGGTCCATTTTTCAATACGCAGGATCTTCTCTGTTCTGTATGGGGGCAGGTAGTGAATCTTTCTCCCTTTGACAATGGCCTGTTCAATAAAATCATCCAGTTCATTTAACGAACCGGACCCTTCTGCTCCGGCTTTCTCTCCAAGGGCAACGATTGTGGGACGGGGCCCCTCCCAGATTATATCATCAATACCTGCATCGTTTCCGAACAGGATGCTTCTGTTTTCGTCTATATCAATAACTCCTGCCAGTCCCTGCCGATCAAGCCCGAAAAAATAGAGAAACGAGCTGTCCTGCCTGAAGTGATAGGTATTTGCTTTGTAGTTCATTGAAGAGTCCTCATTGCCCGGCAATAAAACAATGCCTGAGGACAAATTTCCGGTCAGTTCTTTTCGTCTTTTGGTATATACTGATGATTCAAACATAATAGTACAGGTTTAATTTTTTGTAAGGAAAGACAAGCAGAGTGCATTGTTTTCCTTATGCTAAATTAGCATGATTAATCTGTTTTATCAAATTGCGTGAAACGGTTAATACAGCTTTATAAAAGCTTTTTCATTCTAATCCAGCATAATATAATTAAATAACTGAAACATATAATTTCATTCGACGTAAACACTAATCAGTTCGGGATGATTTTATCAAAATTGATGCGAATAGAAGTGGTTTGTTAATGTAAGTTTTATATTCGCATCCATACCCTGGTTTATTAGCTATATGTCAACACAATTGTCTGCATTATGCCGTACCGCCGATTACCAAATACCGATAAAGCCCGAATCAGGGCGCTGAATATTGCTCTTGCCAAAGGCAAGGAGCTACCGCCTTTCAAACTTGCATTTTCTCAGAAGTCGAACCAGAAGCTTAAGGGGTTTCTGAATACTTATGAGAATGCACTCTCTTTTTACCGGCAGTCGTATGTTGTGCAGACAAAGAAGAACAAAGACTATTTAGCTTGCCTGAGAAAGGCAAGAATGTACATTTCACACTTTATCCAGGTCCTGAACATGGCAATTCTCCGGGGAGAGGTGCAGCCATCGGTCAGAAAATACTTTAATCTTTCTGAAGATGAATCACGTATACCTTCGCTGAACACCGAGCAGGATTTAATAAAATTAGGTAAAAACCTTATTATGGGTGAGGCCCGCAGAGTTCAGGAGGGCAATACTCCGGTTACAAACCCAACAATTGCCCTGGTAAAGGTGAGGTTTGAAACTTTTATTGATAAATACCATTACCAGAAGACCCTCCAGAAGAACACTGCGAGGGCACTGGAACAACTTACCGGATTAAGGAAAGATGCTGATCGTATCATCGTGCAGATATGGGATGAGGTTGAAGAGTCATTTAAGGAGCTGCCGGACGATCTCAGAAGGGAGAAGGCAAAAGAGTACGGACTGGTTTATGTTTACAGAAAGAACGAGATTGCCAATGTAAATTTTTTCAGCATCCGTCAATCAGGTGCAGGATAAAACAAGATAAATATCAATACATCTTCTCTCCATTCTTTTGGTTCTTATAGTAGAAGTGTCTGTCTATAATCTCCGCCTGCTGCGTTACGCTTGTAAAAAAATGCTCAATTGCCACATGTAAACTCCGCGCTTTTGATTTAGCAAGCCTTGTATCAAAACATTCCGATTCAGACACTGACTTTACTGACAAACTCTATGTAGCTGCCGATGCCGATTTTTTTTCTCTTTTATAGAACCCAACAATAAATACCAGGAAAACCAGGAAGCTGAGAATTGCATATACCCAATCTCCCCTTTCGGCACCCAGGGTTTCTATATCTTCGCTTATTTTGTCTTTTCCTATGTAGTAATAAACCAGAACGGCAGCGGCATTATTCACAAAGTGTGCCAATATTGGAATCCACATTCTGCCGCTCCAGACAAGCAGGTAGCCAAACAGGACTCCGAGCAGTGTACGGGGAATGAATCCGTAAAACTGGAGATGCATTGCACTAAAAAGAATAGCGGCAATCCAGATTCCTGCATGTTTGTTTCGGGTCCACTCCGAAAACAGACGCTGGATTATTCCCCTGAAAAGCAGCTCTTCGCCTATTGCCGGTATGACTGCAATAAGTATCAGGTTGTATAACAAAACCAGGGAGGTATCTGCCTGTAAGAAAGCTTCAGTTAACCGTTTGGCCGACTCCTCTGTTCTTATCATCCACTGCTCCAGTTCAGATAGAGAGTCGGGCAGCGACATCTGTGCATTCAGGTGTGCCATAAGGTTTATCAGGGGAATGGCTGAAAGCATCAGAACAGTAGTAAGCAAAGCTGTTTCCCATTTTATTCCTCTGTCAAGGAACAGGTATCTGAGTACTTTGCTGCCAAAGAACCAGGCAAGAATGAAGGGAGGAATTACAAAAAGTCCGATCGACTGGACCAGCTGAAAGTATTTTAGTATCCTGATATAGTCAGGATGTGCAATATTTGAGAAGCTGTCGATAAGCTCCATAAAGCCCATTCCGAACAGGGGAATAGCAAGCAGGAGACCTGCAACCAGTGTGATCAGGAAGCTGGATATTACTATGAAAGCCGAAAAAATCAGTTTTGTGAAGGGTCCGGTACCGAAAAGTATGCCTTTTTGCATTTGTTTGTATTTTGTATTTTTGTTCAAAACCTGAATTATCAATTACCAGAGAAATATTCTCCCTGTTTTGGCATATTTTTATCCGTACAAATCAGAGCCCATGTGAGAACGACAAAGTCAAACCCGCATGGTTTATTCATATTATTTTGTCTGCTGAAGTCTGATGCGGGTTTCATCTGTATTTGTACATTTTTTACGGATTATTTAAGCGTAAAAATATAATTTTATCAGGTGAATTTTGCCTAAAATGCTGTAAGAGATAATAAATCTTATTATGTTCGCAGCCATAAAAAAATAAACAGACTGGTTAAAATAGACAATATAGAACTAAGGGACAGGCCGCTTCTTCTTGCGCCCATGGAGGATATTACCGATCCCTCCTTCCGTTATATGTGCAAGAAGTTCGGTGCAGACCTGATGTATACTGAATTTATTTCGAGCGACGGACTGATAAGGGATGGAAGAAAGAGTGTTCAGAAACTCGATATATACGAGTATGAAAGGCCAATGGGTATTCAGCTCTATGGCCATGTTACTGAATCTATGGTAGAGGCTGCAGTGATGGCTGAAAGGTCGAACCCCGAGCTTATTGATATCAATTATGGCTGCCCTGTAAGGAAAATATCAAACCGTGGTGCCGGATCAGGTATGTTCCGCAATATTCCCCTAATGGTAGAGATGACTGAAGAGATTGTGAAAACTACACAACTTCCTGTTACGGTTAAGACCCGCCTTGGATGGGACGAGAGTAGCAAACCGATTGTTGAAGTTGCCGAAAGGCTTCAGGATAAGGGAATAAAGGCAATAACCATACATGGCCGCACCAGGGCACAAATGTATAAGGGTAGCGCAGACTGGCGGCTGATAGGAGAGGTTAAGAACAATCCCCGGATGAAGATACCGGTTATTGGTAACGGCGATGTTGACTCGCCTGAAGTTGCAGGCGAGATGTTTGACCGCTATGGAGTGGACGGAATTATGATCGGTCGTGCCACGGTAGGACGACCCTGGATTTTCAGAGAGATAAGGCACTTTCTTGACACCGGCGAGAAACTTCCCCCACTCAGCCTGTTTGAAAAGTCCCGGATAGCAAAGGAACATTTCCTGAAATCGATAGAGAGAAAAGGGGAGCGGGTAGGCATACTTCAGATGAGGAGGCATTTTGTTGCTTATTTCAAAGGACTTGTTAATTTTAAGGAGACACGGCTAAGGCTACTTACATCGCTCGATCAGGAAGAGATCATATCCATAATAGACATGATCCCCGAAAGGTATATGGAGACAAAATCCGTATATTAGACAAACCTTATAAGGCAAAATATGAAACCGGATTCAAAAAACGGATACGACAAAACCGCTGAAATACGATTTCAGAAAACCCTCCAGTTCATGAAGGATCTGGTCGATAAATCCGAGACAATTCTGGATCTGGGACCGGAGAGTGTCTTATCACGGCTTATGTCAGATAATGGGTATAATGTTACAAATACAGGGAAGACGGATCTGGATTATAATTACGAAATTGTTCAAAAGGATTTTGATGCTGTAACCGCCTTTGAGATCCTTGAGCACATGGTCTCTCCATTTCCCCTGCTCTATTCAATCCGTGCAAAAAAGCTTGTTGCATCAGTTCCTCTTAAGCTTTGGTTTGCTAAGGCATACTGGAATGAAAATGATCCATTCGACCGGCATTATCACGAATTTGAACCAAGACAATTCTGGATGTTGCTTGAGAAGGCGGGATGGAAAATCGTAAAGAGTGAGAAGTGGAATATATATAAACTTGACAAAATTGGAGTAAGACCACTTCTCAGAAAATTTACACCAAGGTATTACATTGTTTATTGTGAAAGAGAGTAGATGTCCAAACCGATTATGCTGATCGGAATAGATTACCGGATATGAAGATCCTGATGGTGCTGGACCAGGAATTTCCAGTTGATGTGAGAGTTGAAAACGAGGCTGTGGCCCTTGCAGGGGCAGGTCATCAGGTACACCTGGCATGTTACACCAGGAAACAGTTGCCTGAAAATGAAGTGTTCAGGGGCATAACCATACACCGTGTGGCTATACCTGAAATTGTATATAAGTCGGGTGTTGCATCGTTAACATTTCCGCTCTATTTCAGGTTTTGGAGTAAGTTTTTAACGCAACTGGTTGCTGAACATGATATTGAGGCACTTCATATACATGATCTGCCCCTGTTGAAAGTTGGAAAAGATCTGAAACGAAAATACAACCTGAAGCTGATAGCCGATTTGCATGAAAACTGGCCTGAATTGCTAAATGTGTCGGTCCATACCAAAACACTTTTAGGAAGGATATTGTCGCCTGTTTTTCTTTGGAAGCATTACGAAAAAAATATTTTACCAAATGCCGACCGGATAATTGTTGTGGTTGAAGAATCTGCAGCCCGCCTCGAAAAGCTTGGACTGGACAGATCAAAAATCTCTGTTGTCAGCAACACACTGAACTCCTCTGAATTCGGTATACCCGATATTAAACCCGATCCTTCATTTTTTACCCTGTACTATGCAGGGGGGATAACGTATCACAGGGGATTGCAGGTTGTTCTCAGTGCAATGGCCGGTATATCTGACAGGCTCCCGGGTATCCGTCTCAGGATTGCCGGTTCGGGAAAGTATGCAGGCCGTTTAAGAAAACAGATAAGTGATCTTAATCTTGAGGAGAAAGTGGAATTTCTGGGATTTTTGCCATTGAAGGATGTTGCTGCCAATCTGGCAATTGCAGATGCAGCACTTATCCCTCACCTGAAAACAGGCCATACGGACAGCACAATACCACATAAGCTGTTTCAGTATATGTATGCCAATAAACCCATTATTGCAAGCAATTGTGCGCCTTTAGAGCGAATCATAAAGGAAACAGGTTCCGGAATAATATTCACATCCGGATCTGCAAAAGATCTTGGAGAAAAGATAATTGACCTGGCAAATGACAAGATAAAGATATTACCAGCTAAAAAATGGGTAGAAACAAAATATAACTGGCACAATGATGCTGAAGTGCTTATCGAAACCTACAAACTATTATCCCTCTCATAAATCCCAGGATGTAGCAGAATTATAATTTACTCCTGATTACCTTGCTAAAAATGATTGACATGAAACAAAAAATCTTTAGAAAATTCTATTTGAGCTCTTGTATTTTTTTATTTACAAATATAATTTGGGCACAAACCGGGTCTGACCTTACTCTGCAAAAGATAATGCAGGGGGATGAATGGATAGGTCATCAGCCCGGGAATATTAGATGGTCGGACGACAGCCGCACAATATATTTCCAGTGGAATCCTGAAAATAACCCTTCAGATTCTCTATATAAATATGAATTGAGACCCGGTAGGATAGAAAAGCTTTCTCCCTCTGAACGCCTTGATCTTCCGCCTGTCAATGCAGTATATGATGAAAACAGGCGCAGGATGGCCTATACCCGGAATGGTGACCTTTTCATAAGGGATGTTAAATCAGGCAAGACCAGGCAACTGACCAATACCCTTCAGTCTGCTTCCTCCCCTGCCTTCACAAGCGACAATAAAAGTATAAGCTATGTATCAGACAATAACCTGTTTCTTATTAACACTGAAAGCGGTCAGATAAAACAAATGACCGATTTCAGAAGAGGCAGCGCCCCCTCAGATGGAGCCGTAAGTGATCAGGACAGGTGGTTGAAAGATCAGCAGACAGAATTGTTTTCAGTCCTTCGTGAAAGAAAGGAGCTGGATGAGCTGCGCAGCAAACATCAGGAAAAGGAGGCGCCCGTACGTCCGCTGACTATTTATATCGGCAGTGCGAGGACCGGGAACATCCATCTTTGTCCCCAAAACAGATACATCACATACTCCCTTTTTTCAAGTCCGGATGCCCGGCAGGCACGTATACCCGATTTTGTTACCATTTCGGGATATACTGAAGACTCACCCACAAACCCGAAGGTAGGCGCACCGCAGATGTCGGTCAGTGTTGGTATTTATGATATGGAAACCCGGAAGAGCTATGATATTAAAACAGACAATATTCCCGGGTTAAGGGATGTTCCGGATTATATGAGAGAATATGGATATGAGGGGGAAGAGCTTGATCAGGACAGGGAGTTGCAGATAACAGCAGTTATCTGGTCTGACAACGGTGAATATGCCGTTGCTAATATACGTGCAAGGGATAACAAGGACAGGTGGATAATGCTGCTTGATCCCCAAACCGGCAAGCTTAGTTTGCTCGACCGGCAGCGGGACGAAGCCTGGATAGCCGGACCGGGAATAAATATATGGGGTGCCGGCTCAGCGATGGGCTGGATGCCCGACAATCGCACAGTTTGGTTCCAGAGCGAGGAGACAGGGTATTCACACCTTTATACTATTGATGTTACAACAGGCGAAAAACAGGCACTGACCTCGGGCCGGTTTGAGATCTACAATCCGCAAATATCGCACGACAAGAAAAAGTGGTATTTCTCTTCAAATGAGGTACATCCCGGTGAAAGGCATTTCTACAC
>SKND01000228.1 GCA_007120695.1 Bacteroidales bacterium
TTGACAGGAGGAAATGCAACAGTTCAGGCTAATTTTTCATCAACATTCCCAACTGCACTATTATCAGGAACAATATCAATTTGTGCTGGAAGTGAGGCGATTCTAAATCTTGACCTTACAGGAAGCGGACCCTGGGATGTAGTCTATACGGATGGAAATGATCTTTACAATTTAACAGAAATAAATACCACTCCATTCACCTTTGAGGTGTCACCTGAAATAACAACAACTTATTCTCTGATAAGTGTATCAGATAGTAATGACAATACAGGGGAAACTTCCGGTGAAGCTGTTATTACAGTAGATCCGGTGCCAATTGGAGGAGCTGTTACAGGGGAAAAGGATAAAATTCTTCTGGGGCAGTCCACCGGTCTGCTTACATTATCAGGGTATACCGGAACAATCACCAGGTGGGAAAGAAGGGTAAACAATGAACCATGGGTCAGGATAGATAATACAACAGATACCTATTCTGAAATACCGGAAA
Organism: Bacteroidales bacterium; assembly: GCA_007120695.1. Taxonomy (GTDB): domain Bacteria; phylum Bacteroidota; class Bacteroidia; order Bacteroidales; family PUMT01; genus PXAP01. The sequence continues at coordinate 488 of SKND01000228.1, forward strand.
CCACGGGAATATACAGATACAGGGCACAGCTCGAATCAGGCGTATGCGCAACCGACTATTCATCCTTGTTTGAAGTAACGGTTTCCGATTCACCTGTTATTGTTAATGCTGTATATAATTCCTCAACCGGGAACCTTATCCTTTACGGTGAAAATCTCAACCAGGGGCAGAAAATAGATGTCTCAAAGCTTACAGTTTCAAATGGAGTTTATAATTTTAATATAACGAATCAGACACCGGATGTTAATCCTGAATCAGATACAGAGGCAATAATAATCATCAGCGCCAGGGATAAACCATTTATGAACTGGATTTTTAACAATGATGGATTCAGATCCAGGGACAACAACCCATATAATATAGCTGCTGAAGAAAACTGGAATGGCCCGGCACTGGAAAATGCAGTTGCAACCGTTGCAGTTTTTGATTATGAAAAACCCTCAATCATTTCTGCCGGGTATAATAGAGCGGCATCATCCCTGAAGGTTAATGCGGTCAGGCTTGCATCGGCATCTAATATAAAAGATATAGATGTTACAAGGTTCACAGTAACAGGAAAAAACAATACCAGCTACACATTGACATCTGAGAGCCAGGATGTTGATGTTGATTCGGAAACAGAATTCACTATACAAATAGGAGGAAAGGATAAAGAAGAGGTTGACAAAATCATAGATATAGAAGGAGCCACATCAAGCACGGGTCATCCTTATAACCTAGCTGCTAATAATCGCTGGAACACACCGGTTCATCCCGAAATAAATATTTCTGACCTTGCCGGCAATCAAATAACTGCTTCGGGAATTGGAAATTATCCGCCAACAGCATCTGATATAGAAATTACCGGATTGATGAATATCGGCAATACTGTAACAGGCACCTATACATATAATGACCTTGAAGGAGATCAGGAGGGAAATACTGTTTTCGCATGGTACCGGGCAGATGATGCATCAGGTGAAGAAGAGATAAAGATTGACGGGGCTAATGAAAAAGATTATACTATTACAATTGAAGATGCCTCAAAATATATTGCATTTGAAGTGACCCCGGTTGCCCAGACCGGGACCACTCAGGGTACCCCGGCACGAAGTCAATATGAAGCGGTAGTGAATGCGCCACCAGTTGCAACGAATGTTGAAATATCAGGCACTTTGTCTGTAGGCAAAACATTGAACGCCGTTTATGACTACTTTGACCCGGAAAATGATCCGGAAGGCGAAACGGAAATTAAGTGGTACAGGGCCCGCAATGCTTCAGAAGCGGATCTTGAGGCTATACATGAGGGCGTTAACTATATTCTGACAATTGAAGATGAGAATAAATTTATACAGATACAGGTTACCCCTGCAGCATTATCAGGCACTTCTCCCGGTGAACCAGAAAGCAGTATATATTATGGCCCAGTCGAAAATACATTGCCAACAGTAGCAATTAGCGGACCATCAGATTTTTGTGAAGGATTACCCGTAGATCTTGTCTTTTCATTTACAGGTGAGGCACCATGGACAGTTTATTATACCGATGGAGTGGGTGAGTTTGACTTTACAACATCTTCTAATCCTCATATTATCAGTACCGGTACTGGTGGAACTTATGAAGTATTAAAACTGTCAGATGCTGAAGGTTCCGAAGGTAGGGACTTTGGAGAACCGCATATTTTGAATGCAATTTCTGCCATTATCCTTTCGGTGGACTGGTACGAAGAGAGTTTTAATGATGGAGATGGAGGATGGATAACCGCAACTCCATCAAGCGATATGGTTAACAGCTGGACATTAGGCAGTCCGGATAATGATTATTTCACTACGCCATCTCCAGACGATGAAATTTGGTATACCAGCATTATTAACCGGAATGCCAGAGAACAATCCTGGGTTATGAGTCCCTGTTTTGACTTTAGTGATATTAAACGCCCCATGATATCTTTTGATCTCTGGCAAGAATTTGACCCTGACAGGGATGGGGCGGTTTTGCAATATACAACTGATAATGGGTTAGCATGGCAGAATGTAGGTGGACTCGATTCAGGAATCAACTGGTTCAACTCATCCCAAATTGCCGGCCAACCAGCTAACCAGTCGACAGGCTGGACATTCTCAGGATCTGACGGTGGCTACAATGGATGGGTTGAGTCAAGGCATGACCTGGACGCTTTGAAGGACGAAAAGCACGTCAGGTTCAGATTTGTGTATGGCTCAAACGGAACAGGACTTGATAACCGGGGATTAGCTTTTAACAATTTCCGTATAAGTGAACGCAAAAAAATGGTTTTACTTGAACACTTCACCAATACCTCGAGTAATAAAAGTCTGGAAGTAAACCAAATTGTCAACGGTATTGTAATGAACAAGCCAGATGATATAGCAAATATAAGCTATCATACGTCATTTCCGGGTAACGATCCATTTAACAATCAAAACCCGGGAGATCCTGCTGCAAGATCTTTTTATTATGGAATTTCGGATGTGCCATACTCAATCATGGATGGAGGTTTTACCGATAACTATAAGTATGATTACACTACAACCGAATTAGACGAAAAAGATTTTACTATCAGATCCCTTGGAGATCCGGAATTTGAAATTCTGATCGACCAGTCAGAGTCCGGTCAGAATCTTAACATCAGTGTGGAAGTTAAGTCAAACATAAGTCAGGGTCCGCTAGAAATGACCCTCTACACAGCAATAGTAGAGAAGAGAGTAACTGCGTCACAGGCAGGTCTGCCCGGAAATCATGTGTTTCGAAATGTTGTCAGGAAAATGCTTCCGGATGCAGCCGGGAAACAAATGAATACGCATTGGTTCCCCGGCCAGTCGCAAAACTTTACATACAGTTGGGAAATTGGGAGTGTTTTCAATCCGGAGAATCTTGCGGTAGTGGCATTCATTCAGAATGAAATCAGTGGAGAGGTATACCAGTCTGCCGCCTCCGAAGAGTTCGGGATAGCGGTTTCTGCTGTACACCCACCAATGGAATCATTAAGCAGGCCAGATGTCCTTTTTTATCCGAATCCGTCAAGCGATGCACTCTTTATCCGCCTCGAAGAACCTTTACAAAGTCCCGGTATTCTTGAAATATATAATATGACTGGTACCCTTGTACATTCAGTCATTCTCAATGAGGGAATCGCTAATTATGAGGTTTATACAGGTAATTTGGCAACGGGTGCATACATTTTCAAGATCAAAAATGATTATGGGATAAAAGGTGCCACGAGGATTATTATTATGAATTAATATCCGGAAATGCAAAATATACAATCCTGCCAGATTGCCATCCCTTTACCATGAGCAAGATCTTACAATACTTAAATACAGCTATATAGTATATATGTTGTACGATTTGTCACAGATATGACTCCATTTATCATTTAGTTCCGTCTGTTCATAAAATACACCACTAATCTGTTGAACAAATATTATGAAAATAGCTTTATCTTATGTTTATTTGGATTAATTTTACAATACAAACCTTTCAGCTATGTTTAAATCTTCTACAAAAAGAGAAAAGAATCTTAAAGAAGTTGCCTTAAAAGAAGATAGATTAAACCTGGCAATGGACTTAATTGAATTCCTGACTATTCTTATATCAATACCTCTGGCATATTTTATAACCAGTTACTTTCTGAGTTATTTCAACTATACCTGGAAATTCAATCTGCAGCAATTTGCATTTTTCAGTATCCTGATAATGATATCCTGGTTTGTTTTGTCACAGGTAATATCGATGGCAAAACTCCCAAGAACACAAAGATACCTTACTCTCTTTTTTCACTTTGTAAGAGTAAACTTCCTGAATCTTTTAGTATTGCTGATCCTTAAATTTGTTCTAAACCTTAAGGATATTCCATTGATCTTTATTTTCTTTTTGGTACCTATAAGTATGTTGATCACTTTCGGAATAAGAATGATGGCTTTCAGCAA
>SKND01000071.1 GCA_007120695.1 Bacteroidales bacterium
AGATGCCGGCCATCTGAAAGCAGCGAAAAATCACTGTGGGACAATGCCCTGGATGCAGCCAGAGCGTTCCGCTCAATACAGGGTATCTGCACCAGTCCGGCTACCGGATCGCAAGTTAGTCCCAGATGATGTTCCAGCCCCATCTCAGCAGCATACTCAATCTGGAATATGCTTGCTCCGTAGAGTTGTGCCAGGGCACCCGATGCCATGGCACAGGCTGCACCTACCTCACCCTGACATCCCACCTCGGCGCCTGAAATAGACGCATTTGTTTTTACCAGGTTGCCGATTATCCCGGCAGTGGCCAGTGCCCGCAGGATACGAGTCTGCGGTGTTTTATAAAAAGTTTTGTTCTGGTAGAGCACAGCAGGCAATACGCCGCTGGCACCACAGGTTGGCGCCGTAACAATAAGATTTCCGGATGCATTCTCTTCAGAAACCGCCAGGGCAAAGGCATACACAGAAGTGCGTCGGCGGATGTACCCTTTGGAATGCAGTATCCTTACATGATAAGACGGTGCCTTCCGCGGAAGCTTAAGCACTCCTGGAAGAGTTCCCTCCTTTTCCAGTCCCCGTTTTACAGAATCCTGCATCACTTTCCAAACCTCCGCCAGGTAGTCCCATATATCAGCATCTTCATGCTCTGATACGAACTCCCAGATTGACTTACCGTTTGCATAGCACCACTCAAGAATTTTTGCCATGCTGTCAAGCGGATAGATAACCTCCCTTTTGAACATGCCGCTGTCATCATCAATATCCCCCCCGCCAATACTGTATGCGGTCCACGATCCCACCTGCTCACCACCCTTGTCAAGCGCCTCAAACAGCATTGCATTGGGATGACGCTTCAGGAACTTATCGGGTTTCATTAGAAGCTCCACATTTTTTCCTTCAAACGCCTCATTAATAGTTATATCAGTCAGGTGCCCCAGACCTGTTGCCGCAAGACTCCCGTACAGGCTGACCCTGTATTTGTCGGCCGCCGGATATCTTTTAATAAATATTGATGATGCGCTGCGGGGTGCCATGGTATGCGAACTTGACGGTCCATGGCCTGTTTTATAGATATGTCTGATACTCTGCATGCTGGATTTTTTTTATTGCCTGGCAAAAATGCGCCGGGCCTTGAAGCTGGCAAATTTAAGCAGAATAAAGTATCTTTGCGCCCGTAAACCAAAAAAGATGATAGAGGCAGTAATATTTGATATGGACGGGGTGCTGATTGATTCGGAACCTCTCTGGCGGGAAGCTGAAATACTGGTGTTCAGGAAAGTGGGAATTAACCTGGACGAAGAGATGTGCCTGCAGACAACCGGACTAAGGACCGATGAGACGGTAGGTCACTGGTACAGGTACAAACCGTGGTCGGTTAAATCCAGAGAACAGGTTGGACTGGAGATTGAAGAGACTGTTTGCGATATTGTTGAAATGAAAGGAGTTCCTGCTCCCGGAGTGCACAAGATAATTGAGTTCTTCAACCATGCAGGCATACCCAAAGCACTGGCATCCTCTTCCTCACCTGTGGTTATTGACAGGGTCCTGGGAAAGCTTGGACTCAGGGATGAGTTTAAAATTATTTACAGTGCCGCCCATGAAGAATTTGGGAAGCCGCATCCGGCAGTCTATATTACGACGGCAAAAAGAATGGGATTCATACCGGTCAACTGCCTGGCAATTGAAGATTCCCTCGCCGGACTGATAGCTGCAAAATCTGCTAAAATGAGAACAGTTGTCATTCCCGAAGAATCCAATCGCAACAACCCCAGGTTTACCATTGCCGATGTAAGGCTTAACAGCCTGGAGGAGTTCTCGGAAGATCACTGGAAACACCTTAAAGAACTAAACGGATTGCATCAATAAGCCGGCCCGCTTTCAAAAACCGGCTGTTATAGCTGATATTCCTTCAACAGAGCAAATCGCCTTTGTAATACCGCCCTGGTAACATTGAAAACCAGTGAAAGAGGAGTGATAAAGGATCCCTTTGACGTATTGCAGGTTTTTTTGCTAAACGGGTTTCAGTTCCGGTTCTGAACACTGCCACCTGACGAAGCAAAACACTGCCACCTTTTTGTATTATCAGTGTAATTAGTATTTCCAGTAGCTGAAAAATGAGTTATACCGGGTAATATGAGCACAACTATGAAAATTTCGAATATTACGCCCAGTGGAAAAAGCAACTTTTCCGGGTTAAGTGTGCAGGCCATCCCTAATAGTGGCTACAACCGCATACCCCGGAATTGTTGCCTGTGGAGGATTTTTAAGGCAAATGTGTGTTTATGATGAAACTAATTACATTTGTATAGCAGCCTTTTTTGCATTAATGGGAATTTCAGAGGCATGCAAGTACCCCTAGAGAAAAGGCCTATCGAAGAATCTCTGGCCACAATAAGGCATAATCGGGTTTAATTTCCAACAAGTCAATTAACGTGCTGCGGGTGAAGTGTATAATTCGAGTTTTCTGCATTTAATATAAGCAGATAATTAATCAGTTACTTACCGGTATTTATGGAGGTCGCGAACTATTTTATCCTCAAGCTGCATATCATTCATCAATGTCTGAAAACTGCCGAGGATTTCTTTAACAAGAATCTCGGTTTCTGCATCTGTTGTAAAGACCTTTTGCGCTTTTCCCCGGGCGATTAACCCTGAGAGGTATTTTTTCGCCATGTCTTTTATTCCTGAGATTCTTTTTTCGGCATCGCGGTATTGTCTGGGAATATCCTTGTCGAAAACTATAGTCAGGTAATAAGGTTTTTGTTTGAATAAACGATGCAACTGCTTAAAAAGCATCTCAAACTCTTCAGCAGGAGAATTCTGACCGGAAGAAATTCCGTCAACCATTTCTTTCAGCTCTTTTGCGAGTTGAAAGAAAAGTTGTTCGTAAATTTGCTCTTCTTTCCTGACCAGCACTGCGCAACATTTGATTTTAAATTGAGTTCCGGCCCTTTTACTATACTAAGTTCGAACTTTTTATCAATAATAAATTCACAGAAACATTTAGATATTAATATATTACAAATATTTTTCTAGAATCACTCCACCCGACGGGATGCGTTGGTCATCAATGTTAACCGGGCAACGGGTCAGGGTCATGCCAGGGACTCTGCAGGAGATTTAAAAACTGTATTTAACTTTCATATACACCATGTCATTATCGCTGTACTGGCCGAACCTGCCTGTGTCGCCAATAAAGATGTTTGCGCCTCCGAGAACTTCAAATCCATCGGCGAAAGCATAGGTTACCTTAGGCCGTACCAGCGCATCTCCATTGTTGAGTCCTATGTATGAAAATAGCTCCACCCACAGTTTTTCCCTGAAATAGTCCTTTCTTGCCAGGAAGGTCATGGTACTCTCAATCTCATCGTTGCGGATTTCCCGGTCATAATCCAGGATATACTCCTGGATGAACTGTGCGCTCATTGTAATGCCGGCCAGCGTATAATCGACTCCTGCCATATAGTGCAGATTATCTTTACTTATCACTGCGTCCGGCACTCCGGGGTCTGCAGTTTGAAAATACCTTCCTGTATAGTAAGCTCCCTCACCACGCAACAGAAAGGGTCCTGCCTGTGTGCTGAAACTTCCGCCGGCCATTGAAACCCGGTGATATTGAGGCCTGATCGTCAGTCCGCTAAGCTGCATTGTTTCAGGGTCGAATTCCCTTTCCATATGCAATGCAGGATCGTCGTACCAGAAATACCCACCTACCAGTTCAAAATCTATCCCCGGAGTCATAGTAGAATAACGCAAAAAAATATCGCTGTTCTCAAGAGATGGATCTATTTCTGACAGGGAATGGTCAAACTGTGCAGGAGCAGGGAAATCCATTTCGGGTCTCCATATTGAGCCCTGCTCCGGCATCAGCGTTGGCGTAAACACAGGTGCCCACACTGCCTCGATGGTGCTCATGCCAAAATAGTAATTAAGCTTAAGGGCTGTCACTCCCATCCTGATCTCGTCAAAATCAGGGAGCAGGAACTCCCTGAGATCTTTAGGTGAAACAATATCGGTTATAAACACACCCTCTGCTTTACCCCATATTATCTGCTGCTGACCAATCCGCAAATCGAAATTGTTAAAATACATATCAAGATACGCCTCACGCAAACCCAGCTCCAGATCATTGTCGAAGTAATGGTACATATATGGGTTGACCTTGAAGGCAATTTTGTCACCCCGCTGAGAAAAGTTAAGATTAAAGGTGTTTTGAAGTATTGACAATTCATTGCCTTCACCTGTCAGCACACCCGTGTAGTTCCTGGCATATCCGCCTATCCGGAGATCATCACTCAAAAACTGAGAATTTGCCGGTATCAGATATAATGCTGCAATTATTGCTGATAAAACTATTTTCTTATACATAATCATTTTGTTTAATTGTTAAATATCCTTTTACAAGACCCTGA
>SKND01000040.1 GCA_007120695.1 Bacteroidales bacterium
ACCCGGCCCTGTCGACAAGATAATCTTTTACAAAGGTACATGGAGGTAACCCTGCAAACTCCTTTGTAAAATTTATTACAATAAGATGGTCAATTCCGTGCTGGCTAATCAGATTTTTCTTCTCTTCAAAAGTGGTAAGGTATTTCAGGTCGTCGCTATTCTTTCCCAGCACCAGTCTGGGATGGGGCCGGAATGTAACAATAACCGATTCACCGTCCAGCTCTTTCGCCCTCTCCCTTACCCTGGCGAAAATAGCTGCGTGTCCCCTGTGAACACCGTCAAATACTCCGATGGATACCACAGAGTTCCTGATTCGTTGTATGGTTGCACCTTTATGGGTCTGCAAAATTACTGTTCTATGGATTGATACTATGACCGGGATACCCGGATCCTGAACATCGATAACCGGCAGGTAAAAATAACATTTTTTGTTCAGAACACTCTTTTATCGGATCCTACAGACTAACTCAGGCTAAAATCAATGATAGAGCGCCATACAAAATACTACATACGAACTCTGGATAAATGCCCCGATATAGCACCTTACCAGATCCTCCATACTAACTCAGGTAAGAAGCAATAACAGCTGACAATAAAGAGTAAAAATCTTAAGGGAACACCAGTGATATTTTTTTAGTAAATTGCCCATTTTCCCGGTCATACAATATCACATAAACTCTACATGCGGCTAATATTGCTATAAGAACTTATTAACTATAATACAGATGAAAAAGCAACTTTTAATATTACTTCCGTTACTCGTGCTTGCGTCTGCAGCTTGCAATGAAGAGCAATCACCAAAGATGGAACCATTTAAGCTCTCCTCAGTCAAGATTACAGAGGGACCTTTTTACAATGCACAGCAGACCAGCCTGAATTATATACTGGAGATGGATGTGGACAGGCTGCTGGCACCTTTTATGGCTGAAGCAGGACTCGATCCGGATGCTGAGCCTTACGGCGACTGGGAGAGTGGTGGTCTGGATGGTCATATAGGCGGCCATTACCTTTCGGCATTATCGCTGATGTATGCCTCAACAGGAAACCGGGAGGTACTGGAGCGTCTCGAATACATGACCGGCAAGCTGGAAGAGTGTCAGAAAAAAGACAACAGCGGTTATGTGGGGGGTATACCTGACGGGAGGTCAATGTGGGATGAAATTGCTTCCGGTAAAATTGATGCACACCCATTCTCCCTGAATGGCCGGTGGGTACCGTGGTACAATATACATAAATTGTTTGCGGGACTGAGGGACGCATATCTTTTTACAGGCAATGAAAAAGCCCTCGGGATACTTACCGGTCTGTCGGACTGGTGCTATGATCTGACCGAAAATTTATCTGATGAGCAGATGCAGGACATGCTTCGTAGCGAATTCGGGGGCATGAATGAGGTCCTTGCCGATGTTGCCTCCATTACCGGTAGTGACAGGTATCTGCAACTGGCAAAGAGATTTACACACAGGGCAATTCTTGATCCGCTGGTTGAAAGAAGGGATGAGCTTACCGGGTTGCATGCAAATACGCAGATACCCAAAGTAATCGGGTTCCTGCGTACTGCCAGGTTATCGGGAGATAATGAGATGGCTGATGCGGCTGAATTCTTCTGGAACACTGTCGTCGAAAACCGGACAGTCTCCATTGGCGGTAACAGTGTAAGAGAGCATTTCAACCCGGTTGATGATTTCTCATCAATGATGGAACATGCAGAGGGGCCGGAGACATGCAATACCCATAACATGATGAAGTTGTCGCAGATGCTTTTCCTAACCGAACCGGATGCCGGCTATATTGACTATTACGAAAGGGCTCTTTACAATCATATCCTGTCATCGCAGCACCCGGAAAAAGGAGGTTACGTATACTTTACCCCCACGCGCCCCAACCATTACAGAGTCTATTCACAACCCCACGAAAGTTTCTGGTGCTGTGTGGGCACAGGACTGGAGAACCATGCCAAATACGGAGAGCTGATCTATGCACATAAAGATGATGACCTGTTTGTGAACCTGTTCATCCCCTCCACCCTCAACTGGCAGGAGAAAGGCATTACCCTGAACCAATCGACCCGCTTCCCTTATGAAGAGTCGTCACTTATCATGATCCAATCAGACACCCCAAAAAAATTCGCGATTAATATAAGATACCCCGGATGGATCAGAAAAAACGAGATGTCGGTCAGCGTCAACGGCGAGAGTGTGGTCGCCGACAATCACCCGGCCTCATACATAACAATTGAGCGAACCTGGCAATCGGGTGATTCCATTTCTATCAGATTGCCGATGCATTCAAAAGCAGAATACCTGCCTGATGGATCTCCGTGGGCCTCGATACTGCACGGACCAATTGTGATGGCGGCCCCAACGGTGCAGGCAGATCTGGACGGGCTCTTTGCACAGGCAGTGCAGATGCACCGCGATCAGGTTGCTGAAGGCAGACTGTATCCCGCAGAGATGAACCAGCGACTTGCAAGGAAGGGGCTGGACAAACTTGACTCATTGCTGATCCCCGAAAGGGATCATAATCTCTCCTTCAGGATGGCAGACGAACTGTTATACACTCCGGAGACGGCAGATGAACTTGTGCTGGTTCCGTTTTTTGAGATACACGAAACCCGCTATATGTTATACTGGCCGGTTGAGGACAATTAATTAATGTAATTAATTGAATATAAATTTTCTAATAATGATTTATCCGGTTTTATTCCGGCTCATCTTTTCAATGCTTTCTGCCAGTTCAAGATATTTTGTGTAGAGATCAGCATACCTCCGGGCAAATTCCGGCCGTGGCCGGTACTCCTTATCAAATCCGCCACCCATAGCCTTCTGGGCCTGCTCAAAATTATCATGTATTCCAGCCACCACCGAAGCTGCCATGGCCGACCCCAGTGCACATGTCTGCTCACTGCGCACAACGGAAACAGGCATATTAAGTACGTCGGTAACTATCTGCATTACAAATTCCGATTTTTTGGCAACCCCTCCAAGGGCTATCACACCATCTATCCTGACACCCTCCGAAACAAACCGGTCGGTAATAGCCTTTGCCCCGAACGCGGTTGCCTCGACAAGGGCCCTGAATATGGCAGGTGCATCTGTGCCGAGTGTTATGCCCGTAATAGCCCCTTTAAGCATCTGGTTGGCATCGGGGGTCCGCCTCCCGTTCATCCAGTCGATCGCCATCAATCCGCTCTTCTCCGGTTCGACTGATGCGGCTTCCTGTGAGAGCCGCTCTATCATTGCCGAGGCCACCTCCTCCCTCAGCTCTGCCCTTTTTTCTTCAGGAATGACCTTGCTCTCCACAACAATATTGTCGAAAGGCCAGAGCAGAAGATCCCTGAACCAGGCATAAACATCTCCAAAAGCCGACTGACCAGCCTCAAGGCCTACCATGCCGGGGATAATAGATCCGTCTACCTGTCCGCAAATACCCCCTACAAGCTTATCTCCGAAATCATCTCCCGGGGCAATAACCATATCACAGGTTGAGGTACCCATTACCTTGCTCATATAGTATGGACGGATTTCTCCCCCCACAGCACCAAGATGGGCATCAAAGGCACCTACACCAACTTTCACATTGCCGCTTAAACCAAGCCGTTCTGCCCATTCGCTGCTTATCTGGCCTGCCTCCCTGTCGCTGGTCCAGGTCTCCGTATACAACCTCTCCCTCAAACCCTCAAGCAGCGGATCGAGCTTTACCAGGAATTCTTCAGATGGCAATCCCCCCCATTCCGGGTGCCACATTGCCTTATGTCCCGCAGCACAGCGGCTTCTCATAATTTCCTGCGCCGAACCTGTACCTGTCAGCATAGCCGGTATCCAGTCGCAATGCTCCACCCACGACCAGGCTGCCTCCCTGACCTTCCTGCTGGCACGCAGCACATGTAGTATTTTAGCCCAGAACCACTCCGACGAATAGATGCCCCCTTCATATTTGGTATAATCAACACCTCCCCAGCTCCTCGAGAGGGTGTTGATCTCTTCAGCCTCCTTTACCGCCGTATGATCTTTCCAGAGAACAAACATGGCATCGGGATCTTCAGCGAATTCCGGTTTGAGTGCCAGGGGGGTACCCGATTTATCCACCGCCACCGGTGTAGACCCGGTGGTATCGACCGAAATGCCGTATATATTCTCCCTCACACTTCCGGGCACACCCGAAAGTGCTTCAGCAACCGACCTCTCCAGTCCCTCGATATAATCAAGAGGATGCTGCCGGAACATATTCCCTGCAGCATCGCAGTACATATTTTTTTTCCATCTTGAGTAATACCAGACCCCCGATCCGGCCTCCTCCCCGGTAATAGCGTTTACCACCAATGCCCTGACAGAATCAGTTCCATAATCAAGTCCAATAACATATCTATCCATTACTATG
>SKND01000339.1 GCA_007120695.1 Bacteroidales bacterium
GTAAATACCGGTTCCCTTCAAGTATATAAGTTACGGGGTTTCCCCACGAAGCATATAACAACCATCCGGCTGTTATCAATTCCCTGGGTAAAAAAGTTGTACTCAAAAAAAGCAGGGGGAAGACCGAATTTGTTATAATTGCAGCCGTTTGATGCTGACCTGTTCTAAGCATTATGCCTGCAGAAAACCCGCATAGAGTAAGTGACCATAGAAGTGACAGCAGGATAATTCCGAGCACTGAAAATATCCCAAACTGGAATACTACACCGGAGACAGCACCAATTGTAATGAGAATAATTGTAAAGAAGAGCGAGGAAAAGGTGTCGGCAATAATTGGAGAAGCAACCAGTATCCACCGGGGGACAGGACTCAGGTATAGTCTTCTGAAATAACCAGATTGCATATCTGCATTAAGAGTTTGGCCTGCACCAGCCGAAGATCCCATTGCCAGAGAAATTATGGTTATCGGGAATACAAAAGATAAATACCCCCCTGAACCGAAGATTTCCATTGAACCAATACCACCGATTCCTGCATTGTAAACCAACAGAAAAAAAAGGCTCATTCCGAATCCCATGAGCGGGGCAGAAGGTTGTTTGATCAGTTTTAAAACCCCTCTCTGTATCACTAATAAATTTGTAATGTTCATGATTTTTTAGAATTTGATTTAGGTTATTGTTTTGAAATGATTTCAAGGTATTGCAGGTAACTTTCTTCGAGTGAGCTGTTGTCCTCCTTGTTAACCATTGTTTTAAAATCGTTGATAGTACCTGAATAGAGAATTTGACCTTCGGAAATAAGTGACATCGCTGATGCATGCTTTTCGACTTCTTCAAGGTATTGAGTTGTCAAAAAAACTGTAACCCCCTTTATATTCAACCCTCTAATTATTTTCCAGAATTCTGATCTTGCCACCGGATCCATCCCTACAGTAGGTTCATCAAGAAACAGGATCTTTGGATTATGGACAAGCGCCAATGCACAATGCAACCGGCGCTTATTCCCACCAGAAAGAGTCCCTGCTTTTTGACTTTTAACATTGGTCAGCCGAAAGGCATCTATCAGCCAGTCTGCTCTTTCGATTGCTTCTTTCTTAGACATGCCGAATAGACGTCCCTGGAATACCATGAGGTTTTCAACCGTTTCAGCAGGGTCAATTTCATTTTCCTGTGATGCAACACCTATTATTTTTTGAATCTTCAGAGAATTTGTTTCGGTATTTGACCCCAGGATATAAAACTCACCTGAATCTTTGCTTATCAGGGTTGTTATTATTTTGACAAGTGTGGATTTACCTGCCCCGTTTGGGCCAAGCATGGCAAAAAACTGCCCGCTATGAATTTCAAGGGATATGCTCTTTAAAGCTTCCGTTCCGTTGGGGTAAGTCTTGCATAGATTTTTTATCTGAATTATTGCTTCCATAATATTTTGGGTTTAAATTATGGAGCAAAAATACCCGGGTTAAGAGCATGAGAATTGTAAAAAACAGACAAAATAGTTTTACTCTAGTGGGCCGGATCAGAGTTTTTACAATGCCTGATAAAAAACTCTCCGGGTGTTAAGCCTGAATACGCTTTAAAATCGCGGATAAAATGTGATTGATCAAAATAACCGTTTTTGTAGGCATATTCTGTGAGGTTGTTGTAACTCAGATCTGACAGGATTTTCTGGAAGCGGATAAGCTTAATAAATTGTTTGGGTGTTGTGCCAATATATTTAGAGAATTTTCTTTCAAGGCTTTTTGTTGTTACCGAAAGCTTGTCAGATAAAGAAGCCGCTTTGATCTGCCCTTTATTCTCTTTTATGATCTTTACACCTTCTTTCAGTATTTTATATTCGTGGGGGGGAATTTGCACAAATCTTTTCAATAAAAATCCTTCAACAACTTTTACCTTTTCCTCAAAAGATTCTTTTGACTGAATAAGTTCTTCAACCTCCTTAATTTCAAAGTTAAAAATGTCAATCAGGTTGATGCTCTGATTTTCAATGTTATTTAAAGGGAAGTTGAAAAAATGGCATGCTTCTGCAGGATAGAATTCAACAAAAACAACCCCTGCTTCCCCCTGAGTAGAAACATCTGAGTATGTATTGTTCAGCCCTGTAATTATTGACCTGGGCTGTTCTATGAGATTGTTATCCGGATGATGAACCTTAAAGGGTTTTTTGTAATGAAACATTAGCTGTACATTACCTACAGGAACCACCCGTTCACAGATGTTTGATTCCAGTAAACTGGTTTCCATAAAACTGTATTGTTTTATGAAGTTTTTTAAAATGCCGGATGGTTTTATAATTTTATAATGCACCGCTTATTGTTTCTATTCAGAACCGACATTGCAATCCTTTTGAAGGTCCCAAATTAGGGTTGAAGTATTTGACCAGGATGTGTTTTTTTTAATGTCACTCATTTCATAGCTAATTGCTAAATTGATAGACTATTCCAAACCGTCTGTACGAAGATCCCGGAACTTCAAATTCCGGCTGGTTGTAGTAATCTATGTAAATCTGGCTCCCCCTGTACAAATCAAAATAAAGACCCAGTCTCGTGCCATTGTCAAAGTTGACCGGGAAAATATTCAGTCCAAGAGTACCACCACCGGAAAATATGTTTGAGCTCTTATCTGGGAGCTCCAGGCTGTGATTAGTTACTGCCAGAAGTTGGTTAAACTGCAAAGCCCCGCCAAATTTAACATGGATCAGTCCTTCCGGATGATAGTTTCTAAATAGTCTTAAATTCCATGTTACCGGCATCTTGACTTATAAGGCTTACTTATCAGTTTAGACCTATGTAATCTTAATTATAATTCTATTGTCTGTTTTTTGCAGTGAGTATGTCATAAGGGGATCTTCTGCCGGCCCCTTTATTACTTTGCCGGTAAGTTCAAAAGCTGATTTTCCGAAGCTGCTGCACTCAAGTTGTTGCTTATCCTGAAGATAGTTCAGCTCTCTGCAGCCATGCGTGCAGCAATCCGCGAAAGCTTTATAATCATTCTCCTGGTGATGAATGATTATAACCTTTGTCTCATCTCCGTTTACCTTGTCACCAATGTTAAGTTTGCCTGCACCCCCAGTCTCCCTGAGGGAGTCAGCCTTATTGAGGTCAACAACCAGGCTGTCACCATCCAACAACCAGGCATCTGACATTATTCCGGGAGTCCTTGAAATTCCCCCGATCATTGAGCAGCCGTTTACTCCGGCCAACCCTGTGCATACGCATGCCGTGGCAAGGCCGGCTTTCCTGATAAATTCTCTTCTGTTTGTTTTCATTTTCATGTATGTTAGTGTAAAATAAATTCCGGATGTCTTTTTAAGCCTTATTAAACCATGAAATGACCGGTTAATCTGTATTTATAATTTTGCCGCTTCCCATCATTACTGAGTCTATCCGTGGGTTACCCCTGTAATAGACATTTCCGCTGCCGTAGTTTTTTACTACGAGGCTGTCTTCTACTGATATAAAACTGTTGCCCGAGCCGTTGACTTTAACCTGGCTTGCTGATGTAATTAGTTCGTAGCCGTTTATTGTTCCCGAACCTGATATTTCTATGCTGTGCAGACAGGCTGTCCCGGACAAATTGAGACTGCCCGAACCCGCTATTGTGGAGTAGATTTTTTCAGAATTAACTTTTGCGGTTATGCTTCCGGAGCCGCCAATTCTGAAACTCATTTCCTCACCGGGGAAGAAATCATCAACCAATATATCCCCTGAGCTGTTTACAGAGATTTTTTCCGCCGACGGTAATGATATATGTATATCTATCGTGGCATTCCTGAAATTTTTATTACCAGAAATGATGAGTGTTCCATTGCTTGTGAAAGTATTTATTTCTCCAATTATGTTGTCATCCGCACTTACCGTCAGCTTGAACCGGTTATCTGCTGAAATATTCACATTGCCCGCCATTCTGAGGTCAATTGAAGAATAATTAACTATATTTCTCTTTTCAGTGACGATTATTCCACTTCCTTCAATGTAAGGGAAAAGCGGCTGTTTATTACATGAAAGTACTAAAATTGGAGTTATTGAAAGCAGAATGATTTTCAGTATTATTGCGGTAAAATTTTCTGTCACTGAAGTCAGCGTTGTTGATTGAAATATGCGAACAAACCAAATTGTAACTGATCCCTGTTTCATACTTCTTATATTTATATACTTGCAAAATTGGGATTCAATTCTTTGCGTTAAAAATTAATTATTATGGATGACGCAATTTGCTTATTGAACCACGGAAAAAAGCTTTTGAAACCACAATCTTCATAAATTTAATGTGTAACAGGTTGCATACGTAAAGGTACACGAGTATTTAATTGCCATGATAATTCAATGCTTCCAAGTGATCTCCCTGACGATTGAATTGAACTTCTCAA
>SKND01000413.1 GCA_007120695.1 Bacteroidales bacterium
GATAGTTTTCTGTATATATTTCCTGGAATGTACTCAATGCTCTTTTAATAGTTAGTCGTGTATTGACATGGTTTTGTGACAAAATAATGAATATTATTTTAATACTTTTATTAAACTAGTGCTATTTTGTTGTTTATCAGGAAAAAACAAAAATGCCCGCCTGGTAATAAATAGGACTATGGGCGGTCTGCAAGACCCAGCGAGGAGTCGGTGTTGAACTTCACCCGCCGGTTATGCCCTATGTACTTATCGAGGGTGTATCCGGCAGCCGGGATAATGCAATGAATGGGAGGGTGCAGGCTCAGGTTTTGGCCCCATGTATGCAGCAGGGCCACGGCCCCGCTTTCAAAGCCATAATGAGTGTACCCGAAAAATCTGAGGGTATTCCAGACCGCTGCAAACATTAAATCGTAGTATGTCCTTTGATTTAGGAATCCATATATGAAACTAAGTGAAATGCAGGGTGCTGGTTACACGAGTCTGCAAATTGTTTATTACAGAAAAATACATGAACAACTTGCAGGCTTTTTGCGTTTAGGATGTGGTCGTAAATCTTAAACATACAATATGAGTCGATCAAAATTTCCCGGATTTTGTCAATTAAATGCGAGATTATCTTTAATTATGTTGCTCTTTCTGCTTTTTATGCCTGTATTGGCGCAGGAAGAATACCGGCAGTTCTATTCTGAAAGCCTAAAGACGACAAATACCGGAATGTACGTGCTGGGCGGCTGGGCAATTACCAATATTGCCACAGGAGGATACGGTTGGTCCCGCTTCGATGGTGACAAGAAGTATTTTCACCAGATGAACCTGTTCTGGAATACTGTTAACCTATCTATTGCCGGTTATGCACTTTACAGTAACTCTTTGCTTGATATTTCGGCATTGGGGCCGGATGAGATAATTGATAAACACACAGGAACCGAAAGAATACTGCTCATAAATACTGCTCTCAATGTGAGTTATATTGGAGCAGGCTTTATAATGAAACATCTGGCCGGCAAATCAGATAAAAACAGTGATCTTCTCAAAGGATACGGTAATTCGTTAATCCTGCAGGGAAGCTTCCTTTTTCTGTTTGATCTTGTCCTTTACAGAATCTTAAGAAGCCAGAGATATGATTTTGTTGAAAATATAAATGTTGCACTGTTACCTGATGGTGCGGCAGTAAGGTTTGTTATGCCATTGTAAACGGACTGATTATCCGACGACAGCTAAATGATATTTTTGTATATCGTGGAATTGTACTTACAAAAAAGTTTAGTTTCATTAAAAAACCCACGTTCTATATTTGTGCCATATGGCACAAATATAGGTGGCGGTTAGTCTGGTATCAGAGGATTTTGTATCCGGTTTTTTTACTTGATACTTATAAAGAAAAAGCCATCAGACCAAACCAGGAATGACGGCTTTTGCAACAAATTTGTCAGAAGTCGTTTAATCTGATTATACAGCTTCTGCACATTTAACTACTTCAACCTTTACAGGGGTTATGTTCTGCAGGTTATCACTTACCGGACAGCGGGTCTCCACTGCATGTAACCACTTGTCGAGTGTATCATTATCGGCATCGCAATCCGGAGTCAATTTAATCACAATCTCCTTATAGCCTGCACGGTCTTCATCGCTCTTACCAAAAAGTTTTGCCGGGTTGAGGTTACCCTCAATATCGATCTTCAGGCTCCTGAGCTCAAAACCCATTTCGCCGGCAACAAGATGCCCCATTACATTAAGACAACCTGCAAAGGCAGCCAGAACATATTCGACCGGGTTGGGAGCAACGTCTGTTCCGCCAAGGCTTTCAGGTTCATCCACAATTATCTCAAAGTTTCTTGCTTTTACAATAGTTTTTGCTGCGCTTGCACTGTGTGCATTTATTTTGAACTTTAAATCTGCCATAGTTATTAGTTATTAGTTTTTAGTGTTAGTTAATTAACAATATTAATTGCATTACAAATTTAACTGTTAATTAAATAACAATCCGGGTTACCTGCATTGAGTATCACCGTTTCTCTGATGAGGTTTTGCACCAATAAAAGAGTAATTTTGCATTATATGCAATGATATTATGAAAGACGAAAGAAGCACCACTGAAAACTGGTCCTCAACCTTAAGCGAAGAGGAGAGGGATCTTGTTCTTGAGAACTCAACCCTTGTTACCTTTAAAAAGAATGAAACTATTATTAAACAGGGGTATATGGCCGATAATATACTCTACCTTGAAAAAGGTTTGGCGAAACTAAGTGTCGATGACAATAACCGGGCCACTGTATTTAAAATAGTTGCTGACGGAACTTTCGTGGGATTGATGTGTTCGTTCGTTAAGCGTACTGTCGATTTCTCTGCAGTTGCAATTAATCCTTCAACGATAAGGCTAATTGACAGGGATATTTTCGAGGGACTAATACGGAATAATGGTGAATTCGCAGTTAGTATTGTTTGCCAGATGTCAGCAATGACCAATAAGATAGTACACGATCTCATCTATCTTAGTCACAAACACGCTGATGGTGCTATCTGCACTATCCTGATGGAGTTATCTTCCATTTTTAAAAGCAATTCCTTCCAGATGCCATTCACCAGGATTGAGCTTGCCGACACGGTTGGTTACTCCAAAGAGAGCGTAATAAACTGTCTTTCATCCCTGCAAAGGGAAAATATTGTAAAAGCATCAGGAAAAAATATTGAGATAATCGATCTTAAAAGACTTGAAATTATTGCCCGTAACGGGTGATATCTGGTAGGCCCGCTGCAAAGCTGGCCCCCGGATGAATTGCTACAGAATATTGCAATGGCGAACAACCTCTCAGAAACGGCCTTTTATGTAAGGTCGGGAAACGGCAGTTATATGAGATAGTTCTGCCCGGCTGGGCAAAACCGAAATGAATGCCAGGCAGCTTTCAATGAGTGATATAGACGGAGTGTTTGTGGTGTTGCCATTTGCAAAAGGTGTAAGTGCAAAGACCTATGACTTTGATGATAACGGTGAGCAACACTTGATGGATTACAAAAGATTAATAGGGTTGGTAAATGAATCAGCTTTTAAAGGGTATATTGGGATAGAGTTTGAGGGTAAAGAAGGAGATGAGGCAGAAGGAATACGTAAAACAAAAGCATTGATTGAAAAATATCTTTAAAATGACACAAGAGTAATACTTGTGAGCATGTTTAGTAGTTGACAACTATTAAAAAACAGAAAAGATGAATAGAAAACACATTTTGACCCTGGTATTGATTTCATTAATTGCTTATTCAATTGGTTATTCTCAAGAGCAGGTACTATATAAGCAGATTGATACCACTAAATTATTCATGGAAATATACTATCCTGAAACAGTCAATACAGCAAAAGAATATCCTGCAATTGTTTTCTATTTTGGAGGTGGATGGAATGGCGGCTCTATCAAGCAATTTGAGCCGCATGCCAAGTATTTTTCACGAAGAGGTATGATTTCTATCCTTGTAGATTACAGAGTAAAAACCAGACAGCAAACTACACCATTTGAGTCATTAAAAGATGCAAAATCAGCTATTCGGTATATAAGAGAAAATGCAGACAAATTTCATATTGATACTTCAAAGATTGTTGCAGCTGGTGGTTCTGCGGGAGGTCATCTGGCGGCAGCTACGGCATTAATAGATGATTATAATGAGAATACAGATAACATGGCAATAAGCTGTATTCCGAATTCATTGGTACTTTTTAATCCTGTTATAGATAACGGCCCGGGTGGCTATGGATATGATAGAATTGGTGATGCCTACAAGAGCTTTTCGCCACTTCACAATATCAAAAGTGGAACACCACCAACAATTTTATTTTTGGGGACAAGTGATAATCTAATACCAGTAGAAACTGCTAAATATTATCAAAAAGCAATGGAGAAAGTTAAAAGTAAATTTGAGCTTCATTTATATGAAGGACAGGGGCACGGATTCTTCAATTATAACAACTTTGAATATTATAAAAAAACAGTTTCTGAAGCTGATGACTTTCTTCAATCACTTGGTTACTTAAACAAGGAACCAATAATAGAAATTGAATGATAACAGCTGGTAATAAAGTGTATGTTTCAGGTTGGCACCTTAAAATATTTTTATAACTTGCTCAACGTGGGAATATACATTTCAGCCAAAATTATGTGGAAATGATTCCCTTCCAAAACATAGGCTCAGCCTTCAGTAGCAAGGTTTTGATAAGACAGAACAATGTATTAATTTTAAAAAAAATCATATGAACAATTCGAAAAAAGGAAAATGTCCGGTAATGCATGGAGCGAATACGGATACTAAAAGTTCCGTAATGAGTTGGTGGCCAAATGCGCTTAATCTGGATATTCTGCACCAGC
>SKND01000279.1 GCA_007120695.1 Bacteroidales bacterium
CAATTTATGGTTCACGTGCGGCTAATGGCGTGGTTCTTATCACAACGAAGCGCGGACAGGAAGGAGCAACACAGATAAATTTCTCAACTCAGGTTGGTTTCAGCGAGCCTGCAAATAAGGTTGGATTCCTTAACAGAGAGCAGTATCTTGATCTCTTTGAATACGCATATCAGTGGGCTCCTGTTTTCGGGCCCGATCATGAGGCTGCACTGGATTGGGGATGGCCATACTGGAGAGAAGGAGCTGATGTTAACTGGGAAGATGAAGCATTAAAGCGCGGTAATCTGCAACAGTATGATCTTTCTGCCAGAGGGGGAACCGCCAATACCCGTTACTATGCAGCACTTTCCTATGTTGATCAGGAGGGTATCCTGCTGGGGAATGAATATAACAGGATAAGCGGCCGTCTGAACCTTGACCAGGATGCATCAGACAGATTGGCTTTTGGAATGAACCTGAACTTTGTAAGGTCGGAAACCAACAGGGTGGCCAATGACAACGCTTTTGCAACGCCTCTTCAGATGATTGCACTGCCCCCGATAAACCCGACACATGATCCAAATACCGGTGAGCTAAACAGAAGAACGGCATATGCAAATGGCTTAATTCCTGCGAAGTACAGTAATTTTGACCAGGAGGTGTACAGAACAATCGGTAATGTTTTTGCGAACTATAATATCCTGCCCAGTCTCCAGTTCCGTTCAGAGTGGGGAGTGGATGTATATGCACAGCGTGAAATGGGATACCAGGGTCGCCTGACAAATGATGGTGGTCCCACAGGAGTCGGAAGCGACAGAACGGTAACCATGAGAAGCCTCAGTACCAATAATTATCTTACATTTGATCAAACCTTTGCAGATGTATTTGATCTTAATCTTGTTGGAGGGATGAGCTTCCAGGATGCCAATCAGGATGTTGCGTCAATCACTTCACGGAACTTTCCCAATGATCATTTTAAAAGACTGGCAAGTGCAGCTGAAATTGCAGGAGCCTCATCAACGGGAACCCGTTATAGCTATGTATCATATTTCTCAAGGGCCAATATTAATCTTTATGGCCGATACCTGTTATCATTAAGTGGACGTTTAGACGGATCCTCCAGGTTCAGTACTGACCACAGGTATGGGTTCTTTCCTGCAGCATCAGCTGCCTGGATAATGACCAACGAGAGTTTCATGGAGAATTCCGGGGTTATAAGCTTTCTTAAACCCCGTGTAAGTTGGGGTATTGTTGGTAACTCCGAGATTGGCAATTTCCAGTGGCAGGCACTTTACGCAGCAAGCAATTACGCAGGTCTGTCAGGTATGATCCCGACAACTGTACCAAGTCCGGATCTTAGATGGGAAACTACTTATCAGACAGATTTTGGTCTTGACTTCGGTTTTTTTGATAACCGTATTACCGGTGAAATTGACTATTACGTGAAAAACACAGAGGACTTGCTTCTTAGTGTTAACCTGCCCGGAACATCAGGATTCAATAATGTGACACAGAACGTTGGTAATCTTGAGAACAAAGGATGGGAGTTTGCACTTAATACAGTGAACCTGACCGGAGAGTTCCAGTGGAATACCAACTTTAATATTGCTTTCAACAAGAACGAGGTTACCAACCTTGACGGACAGATAATACAGATTGGAAACAGCCGTGCGATGGAAGAACAACCCCTTGGCGTTTTCTGGATGCCGGTATATGCAGGTGTTGATCCTGAGAATGGAGATGCCCTGTTTTATACTGATGATACACAAACAGAAACCACTACCAGTCTGCAGGCTGCTGAACATCAGGTGGCCGGCGATCCGAATCCCGACTTTATGGGTGGATTGAATAATACATTCCGTTTCAGGGGGTTTGATCTTAGCGTACTGTTTCAGTTTGTTTATGGCAATGATATTTTTAATGCGGGCCGCCAATGGCAGGCTGATGGCATATCATGGAAGGACAATCAGACATTGGATTTCTACGAGAACCACTGGAGAGAACCGGGAGATGATGCCAGGTACCCTCAGCCAAGGTGGCTGGATGGTAACGGTTACGGTGTATCATCGATGCTTATCTTTGACGGATCATATATCAGGCTTAAGGATGCTACCTTAGGGTATACACTTCCCTCTGACCTTGTTTCAAGGGCCAATATTGCAAGTATAAGGATTTTTGCCAAGGGACTTAATTTGCTGACGTGGACTGAATATCCGGGATGGGATCCTGAAGCCAACTTCGTTGGTACGGGTCCTTCTGCACAGACACAGAACATCCTTCAGGGACGTGATTTCTATACGGCCCCGCAACCAAGGTCTATCACTTTCGGCTTGACAATGGGTTTCTAAAAGCATGAAAGAAACAGATATTACAAAATGAAAAAAGAGATAAATATGAAAAATATAAGAATAATTAAAATTCTCAGCATCTTTGTACTTGCAATCTTTATTGCTTCGTGCGATAAGTACATGGATATTGATCCCCAGCAGTCAATTTTTGCTGATGATGCACTTACCAATGAAGGCATGATAAGTGCCCTTAATGGTGCATACAGCCGTATAGCGGGCCCGGAACTTTTTGCAGGCAGTTCTATTTTTCACTCAGACCTGCTGGGTGATGATGGTGACGCCAACTGGGTAGGTACCTTTATCGGCTATCGATGGATGGAAAGCAAAACACTGGGTGCCACTGAAGGTACAATAACCGGCAAATGGCTGGCCGGCTACAGAGCTATAAACTCAGTCAATACAGTACTGGAAAACCTGGAAGTTGTTAATGAAGGTTCCAGGATGAGGATTGAGGGTGAAGCCAAGTTCATCAGGGGAATTGTATATTTTGAACTGGTTCGTTTCTATGGGTTACCTTATGAACCCGGGCAAAACAACTCTCAATTAGGAGTTCCTCTTGTTCTCAGAACCCTTCCGGCACTGCCGTCACCCGATGCAAATGTTTCAAGGGATCAGGTTGAGGATATTTATGGCCAGATATTAAGTGACCTGCAGGATGCAAAGGCACTTCTTACGCCCAGTATCGCGGGTGGTAACGGAGGTCGTGCAACAAGTACTGTTGCTAGCGCTTTTCTTTCAAGGGTGTATATGACAATGGGAATGTTCGAAGAGGCAGCTCAGGAAGCAGATATCGTTATTGAACAGTTTGGAGGAGAGAGTGCTTTGAATGATGCTCCCCGTTCTGCTTTTAATAATGACAACTATACCTCCGAGGATGTATTCATGATCAACCAGAATATCAACAGCCACGCCGGACAGGCAAATGATGGTATTGGCACATTCTTCGCCAGTCTGCCTGGCTATGGTCGTGGTGATATGCATATAACGCAGAGGCATATTGACAGGTATGAAGAAGGTGATCTTCGCGGACAGGTTATGGAAAATATACCTGCACTAAACCCATCAATTGCTGATGTAAATCAGATGTTTTATATTGGCGTGGGAACAAATGACGGAGGAATCATGTCAGCCAAATGGGGTAAGTATGATGCCAACATAAATGTTATCCGCCTTGCAGAAATGTTTCTGACCCGTGCCGAAGCTAATTTTGAAAATAGCAGTGCAATTGGAGCAGATCCTGTAGACGATATCAATATAATTCGTCTCCGGGCAGGGTTAGATGAGGTTGGTTCTGTTGATATTGAAGATATCCGCAGGGAGCGCCGTCTTGAACTGGCCTGGGAAGGTCACAGGCTGCATGATCTCAGACGCTGGCAAGGTACACTATTTGAAGGTACTGATAGTGAAATACCATATAATTCACCGCGCCTGGTGCTTCCAATACCACAGCGTGAAATGGATGTGAATGAAAATCTCGTACAGAACCCCGGATACTAATTCCGGTTTCTTAAACTATATAAAAATGCTGCCCGCGGGCAGCATTTTTTATTTTGGGGTGTGCCGTGTATGGCAGATAACCGGGGGATGAATAGTCCCTCAGACAACATTGCCGGTGAATGGATGTTTTCTTTTGTCAATTGTCAATAAAATCTGATTCAGGAAGCCCAAACTCTTCAATCATCCTGATATCCATGCCCTCCAGCTGGTCAAGAATGGGGTTGTAAATCTCAGGGATAACCGGAATATGAACTCCTTTGGCACTGATCCTGTCACTTAAGATCATTTCTGCGGCTATGGCAGCCGGCAATGCGACGGTACGGGCTACAGATGTATCTGTTGCCGGAGAACCGAAGTCCACCATCGATGATTTTATAACCTCCCTTGTTCCATCAGGCCATGAGGCCAGGAATATGTGCTGCATGGCAACCATATCGCGCTCATTATGACCCAGCATCATTTTCCCGATCATAAGATCAGATACTATCTCAAAGGGAGAATCCACCTCCCTGTTCATTGGCTTCTCA
>SKND01000140.1 GCA_007120695.1 Bacteroidales bacterium
CTCCAGGGCTTTGAAGGCTTCGGTGTCGCGGAAGAAACGGGTCACGCCGATCAGCATATCGCGAAACAGAGCCTCCACTTCCTGGGGCGTCTGTTGGATGAACCTGACGTAGCCGTCCATGCTTTCGATCTGATGCACGGCCATGCGCCGTTCGATGCGACGCTGGATGGTCGAGGGCTTATACTGGGAAAAGTCGTGGCTGGTATGGGCGCGCAGCAGGACAAATATTTTTTTCAACGCGTTCTCGGACTTGGGCGCCGGGGTCACTGGCCGGGGGGGCTTGCCAAAGGCATGGGCAGCATAGGCGATTAGCTGGGCGGGCATTTCGGCCGGGGGTAGTTCGTAATCCACCAGACCTGTGCTGATGGTGCTGCGCGGCATGCCGTCGAATTCGGTGGATTCCGGGTTCTGTGCCATAACCATGCCGCCCTCGCCTTTGATGGCCCGCACCCCCAGACTGCCGTCGCTGCCGGTGCCCGAAAGCACCACGCCGATGGCCCGCTCGCGCTGGTCATGGGCCAGCGACCGGAAGAAGAAGTCGATGGGCAGGCGCCGCCCGCGCGGGGCCGCCGGCTCGAGCAGTTGCAGCGTGTAGTTCAGTAGCGCCATGTCGCGGCCCGGCGGAATGATGTAGGCGCAATTAGGCTGCACCTCCATGCCGTCTTCGACCTCAAAGACCTGCATACGCGTGTATCGCCCGATCAGGTCGGTCAGGATGCTCTTGTGATCCGGGGCCAGGTGCTGCACCAGCACAAAGGCCATACCGGGATCAGGCTCTTTGGGCATACCGGAGAAGAAGGCCTCAAACGCCGCCAGACCCCCGGCCGAAGCCCCGATTCCCACGATTGGAAAGTCGCCAGCTGCCCGGTCAGTCTTTTGCTGCTCGTCAACGGTGTTGCCGGAGTACTCCGGCGGCAAGGGGGTTTTCTTTTCCCCTTGATATGAGCCAGCCGGCTTTGCCATGTCTTTTATTCTTTTTGCCATGTCTTTTATTCTTTTGTCAACCTAATCTTTCTCAGGGCTTCTGCAGCGTGCTGGCTAAAGGCCCTCCGACGCTCCATTGGGCTCAGGCGTTTGCTGGTTCAGGGGCTTTTTCTTCAAGGTCTAAAAAAGCAGTAACAAACCCGGTCGTTTTATTGAAACCTTCGAGCAGGATTTCCACTTTCTCAAAGTTAATTAATTTCATAATTTTGGTTTTCATCTCGCATGACATTTATTGCAAACTTTTGCCGGTTTCTTTATTTTTTTATTTCTTTCCTTCTTATCCGTCCTCATTCGTGCTGTTTGCATCCGCGTTATCTGAATTCCATTTTTTTCGAAAACTGGATTTTACTTTTCGTAGATATTGCAGATCAAAATAAGATTTAGCCACGCTCTGGATAATTTTCTGAGATAAGTCTTTATTTTTGAGGTTGCTAATTTAATATATAAACTTTTTTGTGCTATTTACAATTAAATCTATACTTAAACTGACAATACAAAGGGCTGTACAAGTGTTACCTATAACCATTCCAAAATACTTTTTGATTAAGGCTTCCAGCAACGTTTCTGAGAGAAACAACTAAAACCTGGGGAACAGTATTTACATTCAATTTATGTACGGTTTCGCCTTCCAGTCTTTGAAGTAATAATTGACGCCCCATTATATCGTAAACCAGGGTCTCTGTTGCGTGGCTAACCAATGTAAGGTCAACAATCAGTTGGTAGCCATCGGTGTAAACTTTAGCTGGAAAACCAAACTCTGAATTATTACCTGCCGGGCCGAAATGTAGTGCAAAACGATTGGCCGCATCGGACTTTGATGAATAAAATGTATAGGTGGTGTTTGCATTCAAATTTTGAAAGTTTTTGGTTTTGCGATCCTCGAGCATCACGTTTTCAAAATAAAATTGGTCGAAGTTGAAGGTGAAGGTGAAGTTGCCTGTTGCTCCTGAAGTAAATTGAACAGGTACAACAGGATTCTCGCTGGTATCAGTAAAATAGCACACCGATAAATTATCGGAACCAGAGATCATATACAAACTGGGAGCAGTTGGAACCCTGCTGAATAGTTTTGTTGCGCCATTTTCATTTTTAGAATAGCCAAACCCAATAATCGCTTCATCAGAACCATTGCCTGCTTCAGAAATAACTCTAATGCTGATATTCTTATCATCATATTTTGCACTCTTCCAGTTACTGGCACCTTCAAAAACCCGTAAATCATTATTCATAGTCAGATTTCCGGCGCTTGCTGCCTGAACAAAAAATCCCTGCATTGGAGCAATGTACTGTGTTACGCCGTTTGTTGATATTCCAGTAAAAGAGTTACATACACCATAGTTGTTTACCGCCGGGTTCCATATCCACATATCGTAACCACCTCCACTCTCAACCAGGTTGGAACGTGACCAGTCCGGGGAGGCCTGCCAATCGATGGATGATGGGTAAGGATTACCAATAAAATTGAACCCCTTCAGGTCTGTATCGGTGCTGCTGATTGTAAGTCTGTTATCGAGGGAGCCATTATTCAGATTTCCTGAAAACTCTTTAGTTGGGTTGAGTGCCTGCACTGAATAGAGGTAACCACGACCAGCCTCAAAATTGGCTCCGGGGTGGAACATGTCCCAGTTAAGTGCCGATGTAACATCGAGATTATAAATCCAGCAGCTATTCGGTTCTTCCCATAAGTACAAATCGTACCCGGTGCCGTTGCCGATGCGCTACCCACCATAATTAAATCAACAGTGATACTTAAAGGAGTTACAGGCATTGTTTTGGTCCCAGTACCGCTGAGAATAAGTGTGTGGTATCTGTTCATCTCAGAATTTGGGACAATCACAATTTGATCTGCTCCCTCTGCTCCATTTATTGTTAATTCAGACCCGGCCGTGGAGTTTAAAATTCCGCCACTCTCAATTAACATAGTTCTACCTGTTGCTATTAAAGGCACAATTGGATCAAAATTCAGCAATTCCGCAGCAAAATAATTGCTAGCAAAAGGCATTTCCCGGAACTTGAGCAGGACCTTGCATCGGTAAGTGACTATCGCAAGCGCCCTTGCTACGAGGTACGTGAGTTGCTGATGGCATTGATTTGCATGTTTTTGTTCAAGTGTGGTTCCCGCAACAATGCTGACAACAGCGCCGCTAAGATGAATTACAAGAGCAATATTGAAAAGCTCTTTGGCATGGCCTTGCCTGATCTTGACACTTCCAACCGTTTGATGCAGGCACTCTCCCCACACGAGCTTGAGAATATCCAGCAGAAGATGGTATCCTGCCTGGTAACCCGGAAGGTGTTGCATCGATACAGGCTACTGAATCTGTTGAGTGGATCAGAAACCTTCCCGACAAAGGGTTTGATAAACAAGATTGTGAACAAAAAGCATTTATCAGGCTGGCAGATAAACTCAATAGGTTTTACCCGAGATTGCCCATTTGTATCGCAGCCGATGGCTTGTACCCTAACCAGACAGCATTCAACATATTCGAGCATAACGGCTGGAAATACATTTTTACTCTGAAAGACGGCAATCAGAAATCTTTGTGGGAAGAGATACATTTCTTTGAGCGGATCGGTGATCACGGTGTTAAGGACATATTCGACAGAACTCCCCAATG
Organism: Bacteroidales bacterium; assembly: GCA_007120695.1. Classification (GTDB taxonomy): domain Bacteria; phylum Bacteroidota; class Bacteroidia; order Bacteroidales; family PUMT01; genus PXAP01. Next base: position 3,603 of record SKND01000140.1, read on the forward strand.
CCGCATTACCAATAAATATCGCTTTTATGGATCATTGGAATATAAAAAGCATAGCTTAAAAGTGGTTGAACTCAATGTTGAACAGATTGACCTACAGACCGGAGAGATTCTTCCCCGGGAACGTTTCGTGCATGATAGCAACATGAAAATATCAGAGGAGAATTGTGCCGAAATAATCAATGCCGGTCGCATGCGCCGGAAAATTGAGAACGCAAAACTACTACCAGTGTTTGCAAATGGCACATATGACTAACCAACTTGCTTTTAAAGCTCAGTCAATAACAGGTATACTGGAAGGAAAAGACAGGCTTAAATCCCTTGGAGAGTTAGCCACTGCACTGATCCTTACCATGGACTTCAATAATGATCCTTTATTTGAAAAGTTGATAAACAGAAAATGCCAGTTCAGGTATTAACACTACCTGCGAGAATTCCCGCTCAGTAACATTCGGGGCAAAACCAATCAATAAACGAAAGGAGGTACACGAAAAATCCAACATACGAGTTAGCTGACTGCTCAAAGGCAGAAGGGGATACTATGTCTGTAAGTATATTATCAGGGAAAGGGGGCCAGAAAAAAAGTTGCTGCAAAATTGTTTTCTCTATATAAATTTTGACAAGTTGATTGCTTTTTATACTTTTGTGCTGCTTTAAAGGAGAGGTGGGTGAGTGGCTGAAACCAGCAGTTTGCTAAACTGCCGTACTCGTAAAGGGTACCGGGGGTTCGAATCCCCCTCTCTCCGCCAG
>SKND01000309.1 GCA_007120695.1 Bacteroidales bacterium
CGGGCAAAATTTCTGCCAGCAGCGCACTCATCAATAATTGCAGCGGCATCACTGTCGCCGGGTCCGATAGCTATAACAGGTTTCTTTACCGCCAGGTATTCGAAGAGTTTTCCGGCAACTCCCTTGTCATGAACAGTTTCAGGGAATAGGTACAACAGTGCTGAGCTGCTTTTGAGTAACCCGACAAGTTTCGGGTGACTGATATAGCCGGGGTAATCGAAAATATCATAAATGCCGTACTCTTTGATTTGCCTTTCGGCGGAAGCGGACAGGTTGCCAGCAAGGGTGAACCGGAACTTAACATCCCGATTCTTTTCAACCAGTTTCGACAGTACACTGAAAAAAACTCCGGGCCGGTAGTGCTCCGACATAGTGCCTGAATAGGTTATCACAAATTCATCTGATGGTGCCGGATATTTTGGAGCCTGGTCTGAAAAGTCATCCTCATCGTATCCATTTGTAATGACACTGAACTTTCCTGTCTCTTTGGCATCGATTTTTGATTCGAGCAACTTCTTGTTGGACCGGCAGTTAACGATAATCTTGTCGGCCGTTTCCAGTACCCGTTTTTCGTTGCTGCCGTCTATTCTGCGTGCAAGCGGAGTATGAAGCATATCAGCGTAATAATATATATCCGTCCACGGATCCCTGAAGTCTGCTATCCATTCAATCCCGAGTTTCTTCTTAAGTTTAAGTCCGGTAAGGTGGGTGGAATGTGGCGGACCGGTGGTTATAACGGTCGGGATGTTATACCTGTGTATCAGTCCGGCAGCCTTTTTCCAGGCGTACCTGTTCCAGCCTTTCCGTGCATCGGGAATGAAAAAATTACCACGTATGAATCTCAGAATTGTTTGAAGAACACTATTCTTGTTCACGTTGCTGAATCCTCCATATGGCATTTTATCCTTCCCCAGGAGGCCTGAGATTAAGTTTAGCGGTTCAAATGACCTGGTTCTGTAAACCTTAAGGTCCCGGGGCACATCATCTGCAAGGCCTTCATCCTTCTGGGGGTAAGAGGCGTAACGGCTGTCGACGGTAAGTATATATGGTTCTATCCCAAATGAGGGCAGGTATTTGGAGAATTTCAGCCATCTCTGCACCCCTGCACCCCCGCTTGGAGGCCAGTAATAGGTTATGATAAGTACTTTTTTCACTAACTAAAATTCAACGCTAAATCTGAAGAATATGACTGAAAAGTTATAAACTCTTCAGCAAACTCTTCATATTTACCTTTTCGCCAATTATCTCCCGGAGTTTACCAACAGGCAGTCTCTCCTGCAACATTGTATCACGATACCTTATGGTAACTTTCTCGTCTTCTTTTGTCTGGTGATCTATGGTTATGCAGAAAGGTGTTCCTATTGCATCCTGGCGCCTGTACCGGCGGCCTATCGAATCTTTCTCCTCATACTGGCAGATGAAATCAAATCTCAGGTCGTCACGAATTTTCTGCGATATTTCGGCCAGGCCATCTTTTTTAACCAGGGGAAAAATAGCAAGTTTTACCGGGGCAAGTGCAGGAGGCAGACGAAGCACCACCCGTTCATCTTCGGCGCCGTTCTCCTTTTTGATTTTCTCTTCCTCCCACGATGCGGCAACCACAGTAAGAAACATCCTGTCGAGGCCTATAGATGTTTCAACAACATAGGGAACATAGCTTTTGCTGAGTTCGTTGTCAAAGTACTGCAGTTTCTTTCCGCAAAATTTCTGATGCTGGCTAAGATCGTAATCGGTGCGTGAATGAATACCTTCCACCTCCTTGAAGCCGAAGGGAAATGCAAACTCAATATCTGTGGCTGCATTGGCATAATGAGCGAGCTTATCATGATCATGGAAGCGGTATTTATCCTGGCTGAATCCCAGATTGCTGTGCCATTTCATCCGTTTTTCCTTCCAGTACTCATACCATTGCTTCTCTTCACCCGGGCGGACAAAGAACTGCATCTCCATCTGTTCAAATTCACGCATCCTAAATATGAACTGGCGCGCCACAATCTCATTTCTGAAGGCCTTACCCACCTGTGCAATACCGAAGGGAAGTTTCATCCTCCCTGATTTCTGAACATTCATAAAATTGACGAAGATGCCCTGGGCTGTTTCCGGCCTCAGGTAAATCTTGCTGGCATCTTCACTTATGGAACCAAGCTTCGTATCGAACATCAGGTTGAACTGCCTTACATCTGTCCAGTTTCTGGAACCCGATACCGGGTCGGCAATATCACAGTCTATAATAATCTGTCTTATCTCAGCAAGATCACTCTTCTCCGAGGCTTCCACAAAACGCCTCCTTACAGAATTAATACGTTCATCCAGATCAAGAACCCGCTTGTTGGTCTGGATGAACATTGCCTCGTCAAACTCTTCACCAAACCTCTTTGCTGCCCTGGTAACCTCTTTGGTTTTCTTCTCTGAGAGTTTTTCAATAAACTCTTCAATTAGAATATCAGCCCTGTAACGTTTCTTGGAGTCTTTATTGTCTATAAGCGGATCGTTGAAAGCGTCAACATGCCCTGAAGCTTTCCATACTTCAGGATGCATAAATATTGCCGAATCGAGTCCGACGATATTGTCGTTAAGCAATAACATTGAATCCCACCAGTATTTTCTGATATTATTCTTCAGTTCTGCTCCGTATTGTCCGTAATCATACACGGCACTCAGTCCGTCATAAATTTCGGACGACTGAAATATAAAGCCATACTCCTTGCAGTGTGAGGTAAGTTTTTTAAAAAGATCTTCCTGTTGCATAATATTTATGTCTGTTTCTTGAATAATCCGACAAAAATAAGGGAATTTGTTTATTTATCAGGCGAGGTGGTTTGTTTTTTAAAATATTATATTATTGAGGGTTTATATTACTTTTGTTTCAACAACAATGAAAAACCCAAACCATTCAGGGGCACTATGATTAATTTAAAGGAGCATTTCAGGCTGTCGGCAATTTACACCTTCTTTGCCGCTTTTCCCGCCGTGCTCCAGCTGATTGTTTATCCCTTAATTGAAGGAGAAGAGCGACTCGGCCCCGTTGATTTCGGTTACCTGGCCATTACAGAGGCAATAGTTTCTGTTGTCTTCATTGTTTGTACTTTCGGAATGGTGACCGGTATTGCCAGGTTTTATTACGATCACAAAGAGAGCAGGGAAAATTACAACAAACTGGTATCGACAGTATTAAGTGGTATAATCGGCAGGGGAATGATGATGATGGGCATAGCTGTGGTTTTTGCCCCTTTTATAGGCTCTCTTTTCAGCCAGCCGGCACTTCAGAATTTTATCGAATACGGCCCGTCACTTATAATTGCGGGCTTCAGCAGATCGGTTCTTGTTACCCTTCTGGCGCTTTACAGGAATGAAAAGAGACTTATGATATTCATTACTGTCAGCTTGTTATCCGGACTGCTGAAGGCCGGTTTTCAGCTGACAGGAGTCCTGTATTTAGATATGTCATTTCTCGGTTACGTACATGGAACAGCCGCCGGGAGCCTGTTGGTTGCACTCGGGGTTATCGCATGGTCATATTACAATTGCGGGTTACACTATGACAGGAGCATAAGGAGATCTTTGTCCTCTTTTGTTACTCCGCTGTTTTTTTCTGATATAATTCTATGGGGCCTGCTTTTTGCCGACAGGTTTTTCCTCCTGAATAAACCCGGAGAACTTGGTATCTACGATAATGCGATGAAATTTGCCATTGGTGTTCAGCTTATTATCCAGGGATTGTCGAATGCGGTTCAACCGGAAATATACAGGTATCTGAAAGATGGAGCCGTGAAGAGATCGGCCGAGCTGAAATCTCTTGCCAACCTGTTTATAGCAGAAGCAACAGGCATCATCATAATAGCGGTGATTCCTGTTATGCTATTCATAACTACGTTTTATGAGACTGACCTGAGGCTTTCGTCAGGACTGGTGACCATTGTATTTGTGAGGTTCATTCTTACAGCACAATATAAAATATTTGCACTTCCGCTGATGTTTGCCAAAAAAACCAGGATATTCTTCTTTGTCAACTCCGCGGTTCTTGTTCTCAATTTAGCTATTAACTGGTTTCTTACACCTGTGATAGGCTATTACGGAGCAATAACTGCATTTATTACCGCATATTTCTTTCAGGTTATCCTGGTTAGCGTTTTGCAGCACAGGATTGTACCAATCACCTGGAACAGGATGAAAATTCTGTATCTGCCCCTGGCAATTGTAATTCTTGCGATCCTGCTGGAAATGGCAAAATTATTTCTTGACGCAAATCCTTTCTTAACTGCAGCTATATTTGTATCATTCAGTCTTTGTATGCTTGGAATGCTATACAGAAGAGAGATCCGGGCACAGTTGGGTAA
>SKND01000421.1 GCA_007120695.1 Bacteroidales bacterium
ATCTCCTGATCTCATCCTCCTGATCTTTTGTAACTTCCTTTCCCGAAGATCTAAGCTGCTCCTGTTTGACGGAAAGCAGAACTCCGGCTGCCTGTTCGCTTCCCATTACAGATATCTTTGCATTGGGCCACATAAACAGCAATCGGGGGTCGTATGCCCTCCCTGCCATGGCATAGTTTCCTGCGCCGAACGAGCCCCCGAAGACAATGGTAAACTTGGGAACCCCGGCGTTTGCCACTGCGTTTACAAGTTTAGCGCCATCGCGGGCTATACCGCCATGCTCATATTTTTTTCCCACAATAAATCCTGTAATGTTCTGCAGAAACACCAGCGGTATTTTCCGTGAACAGCACAACTCAATAAAGTGGGCACCCTTAAGGGCTGTTTCGGAGAAGATTACGCCGTTATTGGCCATTATTCCCACCGGAAATCCGTGAATATGTGCAAACCCGCTAACAAGCGTGGTACCGTAGTTAGCCTTGAACTCATGAAAACGACTGTCGTCTGTTATCCTTGCGATAATCTCCCTTGAATCAAGGGGTTTTCTGAAATCAAGCGGAGCAAGTCCGTAAAGCTCTTTTGGATCGTAATACGGTACCTGTGGCGTGGCAAGTTCGAGCTTCTGTTTTTCCCGCACTTTAAAGGTTTCAAATATGTGACGGCAGATCTGAATGGCATGGCGGTCGTTTTCTGCCAGGTGGTCGGCAACCCCTGATATTCCCGTGTGGACACCGGCCCCTCCGAGCTCTTCGGCAGTAACTTCCTCCCCTGTGGCTGCCTTAACCAGCGGGGGGCCCCCGATAAATATTGTACCCTGTTCCCTGACAATAATAGTCTCATCGCACATTGCCGGAACATAGGCACCACCGGCGGTGCATGAACCCATAACTATTGCAGTCTGCGGTATACCCATTGCCGACATCCTTGCCTGGTTAAAAAAAAAGCGGCCGAAATCATTCCTGTCGGGAAACACATTTGCCTGTTCAGGGAGGAAGATGCCTCCTGAATCAACCATGTAGACACACGGCAGGTGGTTTTCCATTGCAACCTGCTGGGCTCTTAAATGCTTCTTTATGGTCTCTTTTACATAGGTACCGCCTTTGACCGTGGCATCATTTGCAATTATGACGCTCTCACGTCCCATAATAACTCCAATACCGGTAATTATGCCCGCAGATGGAAACTGGTCATTATACATTCCGTATGCGGCCAAAGGAGACAATTCAATAAAAGGAGTATTGGGATCCACCAAAAGATCAATACGTTCCCGTGCGAGGAGCTTGCCTCTTTCCTTGTGTTTGATAACCGCTTTTTCCGGACCACCCTGCGATACTTTATGCAACAGCTCCCTGTAGTTTTCAAGGATTTTAACAAAGGCTTTTTTATTGCTGATAAATTCCTCTGATCCGGTAAGAATATTTGATTTGATCCTGTACAAAATGGTGTAATTTATTATTACTAAAATTACCAAATTATTACCATTTTGTTCAATAAATCATAAAATATTATCAACTAGCTTGATTAACGTGCCGGTTATTTGTATTGCTGATAAACCAGCCGGAACTTGTCAGAGAGAGGTTCAGTCGATTCCCAGTTGACTGTAAAGCAGGTTTACAGCTTCCTTTTCATTACCTGTCTGCATAAGGGCCTTAAGATAGGCCGTCCCTATAATTGCTCCTGAGGTATGCTTAAACACAGTCTGCAGAGTTGCGCTGTTATGAATACCGAATCCTGTCATAACCGGATTTACGAGATCCATCTCTTTCAGCCGCTTCAGATAGTTCACCTGTTCGGGACTGAAGGAATTTTGTCTGCCGGTTGTTGATGATGCACTAACAGCATAAATAAAGCCACTTCCCAGCTTATCTATCCTCCTGATCCTTTCCTGTTGGGTTTCAGGTGTGACCAGAAAAATAATGTGAAGGTCATTATCTGCGAATATTTTTTTATACTCATTCTCATACTCCTCCAGCGGCAGATCCGGGAGTATCACTCCGGAGGCACCCGCTTCTTTGGCTCTCCTGCAGAAAACCTTCATTCCCAGCTGCAGAACAGGATTGAGGTAACCCATCAGAACAAATGGTATTGAAATATCCTGTTTGGCTTCTTCAAGCTGGTGGAGCAGCAGCTCCAGATTCATACCGTTTTTGATAGCCCGCTGGCTGGTCTGCTGAATTACCGGTCCGTCTGCCAGGGGATCAGAAAATGGAAAACCAACTTCAATGAAATCGACCCCCTTTTCCTGGAGCGATTTGATAACGGCAACAGTACTGTTTATTTCAGGGAAGCCGGCTGTAATATAAATTGATAGAATGTGACGGCTTTTCTTATTGAATAATCCGGTAATCTTGTTCATATTATTTGTCTGCTAAGGGCATTTGGTTAGTATGTTCCTGAATTAACTATTATGAAATTTTCAGAGATCTGACATCGATTCCATATAGCTTGCCATATCCTTGTCACCTCTTCCCGAGAGATTTACCACCACGACATCATCTCTTTTCAGTTGCAGTTTTCCCAAAACTGCTATAGCATGGGCCGATTCCAGGGCGGGTATGATTCCTTCCAGCCTGCTCAGGTGATGTGAAGCATCCATTGCTTCTTTGTCGGTTACGGCAAGGTACTCTGCCCGGCCCGTATTACTCAGGAATGCATGCATCGGTCCGATACCCGGATAATCAAGTCCGGCAGAGATCGAATGTGCCTCTTTAATCTGTCCATCCGGTGTCTGCATCAGCATTGTTCTGCATCCGTGAACTATACCCGTTGAACCGGTAGAGATCGTGGCGGCAGTTTTATCGCTCGAGACACCCTCACCGGAAGCCTCTACTCCTATAAGCTTTACCCTTCGGTCGTTTATAAAATGGTAGAATGCTCCTGCCGCATTGCTACCTCCCCCGACGCAGGCTACAATGAAGTCAGGGTAATCCCGGTTCTCCGCCTTTTTCAACTGCTTCTTTATCTCGGCCGAAATAACCGACTGAAGACGGGCAACAAGGTCGGGGTAGGGGTGGGGACCAATTGTTGACCCTATCAGGTAATAAGTGTCGGCAGGATTGTTGATCCAGTACCTGATGGCTTCGTTGGTAGCGTCTTTGAGTGTCCTGCTTCCGGATGTTACCGGGATAACTTCGGCACCCAGCATTTTCATACGCATCACATTGGGCTCCTGCCTGGCCACATCCTTTTCTCCCATGAAAACCGTACAAGGCAGTCCCATCAGGGCACATACCGTTGCGGTTGCCACCCCGTGCTGTCCGGCCCCCGTTTCAGCAATAATATTCTTCTTCTTCATTCGTACAGCCAGCAGGGCCTGCCCGATAACGTTGTTAAGTTTATGAGAGCCGGTGTGGCAAAGATCCTCACGCTTAAGGTATATTTGTGCCCCTGCCGATTCCGACAGCCTTGCAGCATAGAAAAGTGGAGTGGGCCGCCCGACATAGTCACTTAGCAACTTTTTAAAGTCATTTCTGAAATCTGCCGATTGCAGGATACTCCTGTAATTCTGCGAAAGCTCTTCTATATTCGGATAGAGCATCTCGGGAATATAAGCTCCCCCGAATTCGCCATAAAAACCCTTATTACTTATTAACCGTGGCATTGCTTCTTATTTTTTGAATGAATTCCTTCAAAGGTGCGATACTTTTATAGCCGGGCGAGATCTCAAACCTGCTGTTGAGATCGATCCCTTCAATCCCCTCCAGGTCTATATTCTTAAGGTAGGGAAGGTCAGTGTCGCCAATCCCGCCGCTCAGTATATATTTGGTTTTCAGATTATATCCTTTAAGTATATCATGATTGAATTTAATGCCGTTACCACCCTGGTATCTTCCCTTCGCATCGAACAGGAAAAGATGGCAGCTACCTTCATAATCCGGCAGTTCCGGTGGCAGCGAGTCATCTATCCTGAACGCCTTGATCACTTCACAAACATCCATCATCTTCCGGCAGTAACCGGCACTTTCGTTTCCATGAAGCTGCACTGCGTTGAAACCGTATTTTCTTACCAGTTCAACAACCTCCTCCTCAGGCTTATCAACAACAACAGCAACTTTTTTGACCGTTGAAGGAACAGTACTCAGTAACAACGATCCGACAGTTTCAGTTACATCCCTGGGAGAACCCCTGTGAAAGATAAAGCCCATATAATCAGGTTGCAATGAGGCAATCTCCCTGAGATTCCTGTTGTTGGTAATACCGCATACTTTTATTTTCATCTGTACAAATCAGGTTAATTAAGTTAATATTCAATTAGTTATATTTTACAGGTAATTCATATTCAGCATTTCAAACGGATGGATCCCCCTGGTTTGTTCATGTTATTTTGTGAGA
>SKND01000358.1 GCA_007120695.1 Bacteroidales bacterium
AATAACTCACCTCCCATATTAGCAGGAAGATCGATCATGTATTTCTGATGCCGGTTACTCACAAACTCATAGGATGCTTTAATCTGTCCCCTGATAGTTGGCACTGTAATGGATGTGTTTTGCAGATGACTCAACTGGGGCTTTATGCTGACAACTTCAAAACCCGGCACCATTGGCGTAATACCCCAGGTGTGGCGGGGGATTATATTCGCGGGTGCACCACCCCAGGCGTGATTCCAGTCAAGGTTCGGTTTATACTTTATATCCCAGGCCTCAAGTGTAATAGTTGAGCCAATTGCGATCATATTCCACCAGCTGCGATCATGCGTTGCAGTCATAAGCTCCATAGCATAATCAGCTGCTCCTGCATTATACAGACCTTCCAGCAAGAATTGAGCCCCATAAACACTGCAGGCCATCCCCCTGCTCTTAATGTGTTCAACCACGCTTTCCTGATGTTCTTCGGGAACCAGCCCAAAGGCCAGCGGTAACATGTTCGAGTGAATGGCTCCGTGATCGGTTCCGTAACCATCTACATAGTAACCGGACTCATTGTTAAACAATTTATCGTTTATTGCTTTTTTTACACGAACCGCACGGTATTCGAAATCCAGCTCATCTTCAGTTTTACCAAGTATCCGGGCAAATTCAGCCATTATCTTCATGTTCTTGTAATAAAAACTGTTAACCACAGTATTAACAGGCATGAATATAAACCCATCCCGCTCGCCTTCCTCTGTTGCGAGCTGCCAGCCTGTATCTTTCTGAGCAGGTGGCCAGTCAGTTATGTCTCTTAAGCGTACAGTTGTATCGGTAAATCCAAGGTCAGACATAAGCCCGGCATTGTGGTTCGGTGAGTGGGTACTGATAAATCCGTCTTCCACTTCAAGTGCCATTAATGTTTTATGCCTGAGCTGATCATAATATCTGGCGATTAGCCGGGTATCACCTGTATACATATAGTCCTCATAAAATAATAACGCCACATGCAGTTGCCATTCAGTGGGCCATGTTGGTTTTTCCATAAACCACTCAATAGTCTGTTTACCAATTGCATATTCCGCATCCACCCCATAATGACTTAGCTGGTTTATATATGCATCCCCTTCATACGGTATTCTTTCCCGCTCACCATCAACATAAAAACCGGCAAAGGAGGTTGCTTTCATAGAATACTTACAAAGGTCCCATACCTGATTCAGGATAGTATCATTGCTCTCAAAGGAGCTGGTACCGTAATCAAAATAGCCGAAAAATGCCAATTGAGAAACCTGGCTGGAATTGAGAGAGCCGCCTGCCCCTTCAATTTCAGCATAACGGAAAGGCATTATTACAGGAAATGAATCGGGCAGGGCAACAGCCATATGGTTGGTATTTCGCTCATCGGCTACCAACCGGATCTGATAACTATTTGTGCCGGGAGTAACATTAAGCTCAACTTCCTGATAACAGATTGATCCACCGGGTTGCCGGTCTATTGCACCATCCAGAAGCTTTTCTCCTAAACGAACAATTAATTTTTCATCCTTTTGGGGTGAATAGTTCAATTCTAATGTTCCAAAAGCGGCTTTATCAAAATCTGCAAAATAACTGCCGTCCGGTTTCCTGACAAATTCTTTTGGTGAAATATTTTCTGATTGAAATGAATTTCCTGTTGAGATATATCCGGTAAATGATCCGGTTTTAAATTCCTGAACATCTGAATATTCAGACAGGCGGTTATCCTCATCCCATATACGCACTTTCCAGAAATAATCCGAATATGGTTCCAGAGGGTTTCCCGTGTGGTCAATATTTACGGACTCACTCCCCCTGACCTGTCCACTATCCCAAACACTTCCGATATTATTGTCAATATCTGATTTTGTGGAAGCTACCAATATCTGGTATCCATTTTGAAATACAGCTTCCTCAGGAACGATCCAGCTGTATCTTGGAAGTTGGTTATTGATATTTACAATTCCGGGTTCACGAATGTATTCAACTGTTAATCCCGAAGGAACCCCTGAAAAGGGATCATCATACTCCCTGATCATCTGATCCAGCTTATTGCGTAATGAAACCAGTGTTGGAAGGTGTTGCGGATCACTTGCAAGGTCATTAATCTCTTCAGGATCTTCCGGCAGGTAGTAGAGCTCTTCAGAGGATTTATCATTAACGAACCTGAGATATTTCCAGTCGTTGGTGCGGACTCCCTCACTTGGAGGGATATGCTCAAATTCCCACAGATGCTCGATTAATATGGTATCCCTCTGCCAATCACCCTTATTGCGTGAAACCAAAGGAACAAGGCTTTTACCGTGCCAATTCCCGGGAATTTCAACGCCCGCATAATCCAGCATTGTTGAGGGAATGTCGATATTCAAAGCCATCTCAGTAACATCACCTGAATCTTTAACCCGCGGGTCATATATTATAAGAGGTACACGGATTGAGTGATCGTACATCAACCATTTCCCGGCCAGTTGCCGTTCACCAAGAAAATAGCCGTTATCACCCATTAATATGATCACTGTGTTTTCATCCAGTCCTTTTTCATTTAGTCTCTCTCTTATTTTGGCAATTTCCAGATCTATATCGTAAATCATACGATAATAACCTTTCACACTGTGCTGGTATTTTTCTGGTGTGTCGAAACGCCAGTACCAGCGAGTGCGGTTGAACCCTTCACGAACAGGTTCAGGCTGCTGGTAAAAATACCTGTCTTCCGCCTGTTGAGGGCCAGGCATCTCTCTATCCTGATACAGATGGTCCGACTCCTCTGTCCAGAAATACTGCAAAGGTGCACTGTCGTGCGCATGTGGGGCACTAAAGCTCAGGGATAGACAGAACGGCTGACCAGCAGGTGCCGTATCAATAAAATCGAGAGCCTGCTGACCAGTATAGCGGGTTAAATGGACAGTGTCATTATCGATTGTTTTATAATAAAATCCGCGGTAATCGTTATACTGGTTATTTCTGTCATAATCGTCAATCACATCGAACAACTTATCTTTAGAAGCGTAATTAACCCCAAACTTCCCAAAGAACCCTGTATAATAGCCTGCTTCATTTAACAGCTTAGGATAAGAATTATCCATGTACTCTTTCCTGAGATCACCGGTTTGAAAAGTATACTTATGTGTCCGCTCATATAAACCGGTAAAAACGCTGGCACGGCTGGCCGAACAGATCGGGGTGCTTGAAATTCCGTGTTGAAAAAAGGCACCTTCCCTTGCCAGTTTATCCATTTCCGGTGTTTGAATAATATCATTACCAGCATATCCAAGAGCATCCCACCGCTGGTCGTCAGTAAAAATAAAAATGATATTGGGCCTGGTGTCACTTTCCTTTTCAGCAACTGCATCTGCAGCATATCCTGAAAATGTGACTCCCAAAAAAGCAGAAACCAGTCCCCGGGAGATATTAATTTTATTCATATTATTATTCTTTAAACAGTTCTGTGGCAACCCACATTCATCCCGAATTTCCGGGAATGTAATCGATTAATAACAATGTACATTTATTCGCAATCAGCAATGTACATATTTTATAAAAATAAATCTTATTTTTCTTATTCAATCCATATTGCAGGATGCCGGACTGGCAGGTTGCGTATTACTTCAGGATGATCCGGATCCGCGGGTAGTGAAAGGTACATATCAATATATTCGGGCCTGTTATATGCAAGTCCCGAAAACAGAAGCGAGGACTGCCGTACGGGCCATTCTTCCCATATATAAACATCTTTTCCATGCGGCCATGAGGACTTATCCTCTATATACGGAAAGATGAATTCCATTCCCAGCTTCAGCGACCTGCCATCAGGGGTCTCAAACTCCCAGAGATTGTCTTCAGGCGTTGACAATATCTGAGCCACGTTGGCAAAGGCATCAATATTGAAAAGAGCGTACCCGTATGGCTTGGTCCGGTCCAGCTCACGCGGAAAACTGCCGTCACTGCCCATCTGATCAGGTAATACAATGTTTTTAAACCGGTCAACACACAGATCTATGATCTCCCGGTTCTCAGTCAGCCGGGCCATAACTCCTGCCGTTGCAAGCCAGCAGACCGCATGGTTATTCCTTGTGTTCATCTCATCAATGCCATACTCATGGGTTGTCATCCATGTCAGAAACCTGCCGAACCAGTCCTTTATCCCTACCTCCTGATCAACCGGGATCATATTCCTTTCCGACAGCACCCTAACCGACTGTGCCACCTCAACAAGATGGTAGGCATCAATCAACCCTATTCCCCTCCCGGTTACACGGCCACTGATAGCCTGTGCATAAAGCATGTGGGGGTTCATCATCGTTTCAGGATCAACAAACCATGC
>SKND01000289.1 GCA_007120695.1 Bacteroidales bacterium
CTAATTCTTATGCTTCATCTTAGCGAATCTAATTACCGAGGAACCGGATGCGGGAAAGCCGCTCGTCCGGGTCTGTGGGGGAGCGGGGAGGTAACGAACCGCTCTACCCGGAGGATCCATGTGATTTGAAACACTATAAAATCTTTAACATGAAATTGTAACAAATTGTTAAATAGACTGATAACCATACTTTATACACATGAATTATGAAGATGCAAATTAGACATCAATTAATATTAATCATAACAAATATATTAATCTTATGGAAGCAATGAAAAAATTATTAGTTCTTATGCTTGGAGTCGCTTTTTTGACAAGCACAATTAATTGTAAAAATAATGACAATATGAAAGCACGAGATCCCTACACACAGAAGTACACCAATGCCGATTTCTATAAAGATGGAGAATTGGACCCGGAAATTGCCCTAAAGGCATATCTTGACATGTTAGAGTATTATGGAGTTCCCTACTCCGATTTTTTAAAGGAAAACTTGTGGATTACTGATTTCAATTTGGGTGACTTTGAAAATGTAGGCATGGCCGGCATTTTTTGGGTAAACGACCCCGACTATAAATACCTTGGTCACGAGATATATCTGTTACCAGGTCAAATGATTGTAGAACACTACCACGTGGCTTCTGAATACCCGGCCAAATTTGAAAGCTGGCAAGTACGACATGGCTGGGCCTACAATTATTCGATAGGTGATCCGACTCCAAATCCGCCGCAACTTCCCGAAAGCCAGATAGAGCATATCACAGTCTCGCATTTCCAAAAACAATTTGTTGATGAGGTGATACATCTTGCCGAACTGGAGTCGCCCCATTTTCTTTTTGCCGGTCCGGAAGGAGCTATTGTCACTGAATATGCAAACTATCACGACGGTGACGGATTACGCTTTACCAACCCGAACGTTGAATTTATAGATGTGTTGGCCAAAACAGAATAATTTTCATCATTAAAAATTTAAAACAATGAGAAAAATCAATCACTTCGGAGTTCCTACTCTCGAAAAGCAAGCTAAAGAAAATTATGCCGAGGGGATGAAAGTCCACCTGACCGACTATTCAGAAAGTCCAAACAAAATTGAATTCCTTCGATTTGAAGAGGGTTCCTGGCTGCCTGAAATCATTCAGAAAGTTCCGCACATTGCCTATGAAGTGCCCGATATGGAAGCCGCACTGGAAGGTGCAGAGGTTCTCGTTGAGCCATTGCGTGCAGGAGATAACCTGACAATAGCTTTCATCAAGGAAGAGGGCATTCCTGTGGAGTTAATGTGTTTTGATAAATGATAATTTAAAAGTATGAAACAATGAGCAAAAAAATAATGAACAAATTTATCAATGAACCTGGTAATATTACCAGCGAGCTATTAGATGGCTACGTAAAAGCTTATAGTGATAAAGTAGCTTTAGCCGGAGAAAATATAGTGGTAAGGGCAACGCCAAAAGATCAATCCAAGGTGGCAATTGTCACCCTGGGCGGCTCCGGTCACGAGCCCGCATTAAGCGGCTTTGTTGGTGAGGGTATGCTGGACTGTTCTGTAGTAGGAGACATATTTGCTGCTCCTGGAGCACAGCGTCTGTTTCAGGCATTGCAACTATTCAAAAGGGATGCAGGGATATTATTGGTTGTACTCAATCACTCTGGCGATGTGATGAGTGCCAATATGGCTGCCCAACTGGCCGAAAAGGCTGGCATCAAAGTTAAAAAGATATTGACACATGATGATATTAGTGCCGGGATTGATACACCTGATGAAGATAAGCGCGGATTGGCAGGATGTATTCCCCTCTATAAAATTATCGGGGCTGCAGCCGAAGAAGGGAAAAGTCTTGATGAGATTTACGAAATAGGCGAACGATTCAACCAGCAGGTTGCCACCCTGGCCGTTGCAATGGGCTCCTGTACCCATCCGCAAAATGGGGAGACAATTTCTGAACTTGCCCATGGTGAGATGGAAATTGGTATGGGGCAGCACGGCGAAGGCGGAGGCGGCAGACAAATGTTGGAATCGGCCGATAAGACCGCTGAAATTATGATTGGCCAGTTAATTCAAAAAATCCAACCACAATCCGGTGATAAAGTTTTACTGTACATCAATGGAGTTGGAGCCACTACAGTAATGGAAATGAGTATTATTTTCCGGAAAGCGCACCAGGTACTCACGCAAGCCGGAGTAGAGGTTGTTGATGCCAAACTCGATGAATTACTAACTGTTCAGGAGATGGCAGGCTTCCAGATGATTCTCGGAAAACTGGATTCAGACCATGTTGAATTGTTGAAAAACAGAAGGGCGGATACAGCTTACTGGACAACCATATAGGGTCTGTTTGGTGACAATTCAATAATCGAAATGACAGATGAATAGAATTACTATTCAGGAATTTATTTTAATGTGGAAACGTGCCCTTAAGGAGATTGGTAAGCGTGCAGGGGAGTTTTCGCGCCTCGATGCATTTACAGGCGATGGTGATCACGGTACTGCTATCGTCCAGGCACTGGCTTCGGTTGTGGATGCGGCTGAAAAAGGAACGGAATTTAAAACTATGCTAAATGACATGGGGCTTAACGTAATGATGCAGACCAGCGGTTCGACCAGCACACTTATCGGGGGGTTTCTCCTGGGGATGAGTGATAGTGCAGAGGGGACCGAACTGGACGGTAACCAGGTCAGGCAAATGTTCAGGGGAGGACTGGAAGGTGTGCAAAAACAAACAAAGGCCGGGAAAGGGGACAAAACCATGATGGATGCCCTTATTCCGGCCGTTGAAGCTATGCAGGAATCAGGGTCTGATGATATTTGCCAGCTTTTTTCTGTTGCCGCAGAAGCTGCCCAAAAAGGCGCGGATGGCACCACCGGCATGAAAGCCAATTTTGGGCGTGCGCGTAATTATGGCGAAAGATCGATTGGGCATGCAGATGCCGGTGCGTTATCGTGGGCATGTATGTTTGACGCATTCAGGCAGTCAGTAAACAAATCTCGTTGATTTATATTCTGTGCTGAAGGTTACTGAAGTTATGTATTCTCAAAGAATTAATTTAATTTAATTTAAAATTATTTTATATTATGGCTGATTTAGATGACATTAGAGAAGGAAATAAATTCGGGATAGGTATTGAGCAAAAGAACCCTTCCTTTCATATCAAAGGGACTGGCAACCTGTTGTGGGGGGCAAAGGACCGCATGACACGCATTTTTAATCCTCAGACTGCCAGGACTGTAATGCTTGCTTTCGACCATGGTTTTATTATGGGGCCCACATCGGGTCTGGAAAGGATTGATTTAACCATTGTTCCCCTGATGGAATATGCAGATTGCCTGATGTGTGCCCGTGGAATTTTACAATCCTCAGTACCAGCCAATATAAATAAACCAATTTGCCTTCGTTCAGATGCAGGCACCACAATTCTCACCGAGTTGAACGACAATGTGTTGATTGACATCGAAGATGCCATCCGCATGAATGTTTCAGCCATGGCCATTATGCTGGCTATTGGTGATCCGACGATGGAGGCCCGGACTATTGCCAATCTGTGTAAAATGGTAGATTTGGGGACCAAATATGGTATTCCCGTTATGGGGGTAACCGCAGTTGGTAAGGATATGGTACGTGATGCCAGGTATTTCGGGATGGCGTCGAGAGTTTGCGCTGAAAATGGTGCAAATATTGTTAAAACATACTATTGTGAAGGTTTTGAAAATGTGGTGGCAGCCTGCCCGGTACCGATTGTTATTGCCGGGGGCAAAAAGCTGCCCGAAAAAGAGGCATTGGAGCTTTGCTATATGGCAATTAATGATGGTGCCGCTGGAGTCGATATGGGACGAAATGTATTCCAGTCCGAGGACCCTGTTGCGATGATCCAGGCAGTAAGTTCGGTGGTGCATCAAAACTATACGGTTGATCAGGCTTTTGAGTTGTTTGAAGAATTGAAACAGGAGTGATTTACTATTTAATGCGGATATACTGATGTTTTTGTTTTTATGTTCCGGTACAAATCGTAAATGCGTTGAGATTATTTAAGTCCTTCTTTTATGAGAAAAATTGCAGTTTTATTGATAGGCCTGGGTTTATTGTTAGGGTTATGCATGGCATTAAACGTCGTGCTGGAAAAGACAACAAAAGCTCAGGCATGGTCTGCCTCTAAAACATGGGTCGAGGCATTAGTGGCCATAAAGAAGAGTGTTTCCAGCAGAGTTGAGCAGAACAATATCGCTTTAGACTCATTGAATATTGACTATGAAGTAAAAATGCTTACGGAACAATTTCCTTCGGAAATGAGTTCGGTTATGCCTTATATCAG
>SKND01000136.1 GCA_007120695.1 Bacteroidales bacterium
ACAATATCCCTTTCGGGGAAATAATGGTACTCATCCTTCGCCACAAAACCACCCTCATACGTATCCATCTCATACCACAGCGGCCTGAACGTCTCCCTGTCCACGTAAGACTGGAAACGGTCCCTGACCTTGTATAACCAGTCATATTTCCTGTGAGTCGTCCCATAGCTGTCGAAATGGTAGACCGGCCTGTTATTATAAAGCCGCTGGTGGACATTAAAGGTAACCAGGCCCGCATTCACCCATATGAATCCCCAGTTATAATAAACAGAATATTCGACCACTTCACCAGGCTGAAAGGCAAAATTATACGGAATACACCGTTCCTGCCCAGCCGATAGGATGGCCGATGTTAAAATGAAAAACACTATTATTGATAAAAATCTCATCAAAACACAAATTACATGGTTAAATTACCTGTTTACAGCACTTTTTTCCTCAAGCTTCTCTTCGATATACGATTCAATATTGTCAATCATACCTGAAACAGAAAAATTTTCCTTAATAAACCTTGCAGCCTCCCCGCCCATCTTTTCACGCATTTCTTCACTCTCAGCCAGCCGGTTAACCGAACCGGCTATT
Source organism: Bacteroidales bacterium (assembly GCA_007120695.1). GTDB lineage: Bacteria > Bacteroidota > Bacteroidia > Bacteroidales > PUMT01 > PXAP01. The sequence continues at coordinate 583 of SKND01000136.1, forward strand.
GCATCTGCATCAGCCGGAGGTATGAGTATACCCTTCCCCGTATCGGGTATTAACTCCTCAGCTCCGTTCACCCTGGTCATAATAACTGCCTTCCCGTAAGCCATAGCCTCCATAACCGCATTAGGCATTCCTTCATAAAGAGAAGGTAAAATAAACATATCACATCCTTTTAAATAGGGAACAACATTATCGGCATATCCTTCAAAACTGATCAGGTCAGAAACACCCTTTTTACTTGCGCAGGAAACAAACCTGTCGAGATGCTTCCCTTCACCCAGCACTACAAACATCAGGTCATCACGACTGTCTTTAAGCATTGTTATGGCATCAATAAGATACAGATAACCCTTGGCCACATCAAGCCGCCCTGCTGAAAGAACTATTTTCCTGCCGGGAAACCTGGCTGAGAAATCGTATGGCAGGCTATCACTATCTGTTATTAATCCATTATATATAACCCTCGCAAAACCCTTCCGTACCAGTCGCCGCCCCTCAAAAAAGTCCTTAATGGTCTTTGTATTTGTTATTATCCCGTCAGCAAGTCTTCTGTGCAAAAACGAGTGTTTTCTGAAACTCGAACGCAGAGGAGAACCATGGCGGACCAGTACCAGCGGTTTGCCCCCATTCCTTGCAGCAAGTCCGGCGACAAACAGTTCCCTGCCTTTGGTAATAATCACATCTATTTTCACCTTACGCAGAAAAGCCGCAACCCTGAAAACCTGCCAGAGGCTGATATCACTCAGTATATCAAACTCCACAATTTCAAGTCCCCTCTCCAATGCCGCTTTCAACAACTTTGAACCTGACCTGCCTCCCACTATCACCCTGTGCCCCCTGTCCATCAGTCCCCCGGCAGCAGCAATAACCCATTTCTCACCACCGCCATATTTATTTCTGCCAATTGAGTGGACAAACAGGATGTTCATTTTATTAAATATTGTTCAACAGGCCAAAGGCTCAAATGTTTCCTGTAACAAATGTACATTAAATTTTTTTCAGCCAATTTAAACACAGACGGATGAAAAAATTTTTATGTTAAAGCGAAGCGGTTCCTCCTGTAAGTCAAAATCTAACACTATCTACTTTCCAATACCCTACAATGGACAAAAAAAGTCCACATTTATAATGGATGAGCTTACCAATAAAAAAGCCGGTCAGTCACTACCGGCAATCATCTCATATTTTGATCATTCCTCCTGGCACCAATATTTTGAAGCATTCAGGATTTCATCTTCTCCGTCTCGTACTCATATGTAGGAATAATGGACTTCAATTGTTCCCTAATGGCAGAACCATCATTATCATGTGATCTTTTGAACAGCTCTTCGAGCATATTGTCGAAACCATTTTCAGGCAAGCCTGATGTTTTGGCCGAGAATATCTTTGCATGATGAGTAGCAGTGGTGCTCTCTTCATCTGTCAGCAGCTCCTCATACATCTTCTCACCCGGCCTGATACCTGAATACTCTATCTCGATATCCTCGCCGGGAATAAGTCCCGAAAGCTTAATAAGATCGTTGGCAAGATCCACTATCTTTACAGGTTCACCCATGTCAAGCACATAAACCGAACCATTCCCACCCAGTCCGCCGGCCTGTATCACCAACTGCGAAGCCTCCGGAATGGTCATGAAATACCTGGTCATATCAGGATGAGTTATGGTGATTGGTCCCCCTTTCTCAATCTGCTGCTTGAAAAGCGGCACAACACTCCCCCTGCTTCCAAGAACATTGCCGAATCTTACCGAAACAAACTCCTGTCCCTCTTTAGCCTTGCATGATGCCCACTCAACTATATATTCGGCAACACGTTTTGAGGCCCCCATCACCGAGGTGGGGTTTACCGACTTATCTGATGATATATTCACAAACCTTTTGACACTGTATTTAAGTGCAAGGTTGACCATATTCCGTGTCCCCCCTACATTATTAATAATGGCCTGCTCCGGATTATTCTCCATCAGCGACACATGCTTATGTGCAGCAGCATGAAAAACCACATCGGGCCTGTACTTGGCGAAGTTGTTCTCCAGTGATTCAATATCCTTTACATCGGTTATCAGGCTGGCAAACTCTATATGCTGAAACAACTGCCTGCATTCGGTCTCAATCTTAAAAATGGAGTTTTCGCCCCTTCCAAGCAGAAGTATCTTTTTCGGGTCACATCTTGTTATCTGCCTGACTATCTCACTCCCAATCGATCCGCCGGCACCTGTAACCATCACAACTTTATTGTACAGGTATTGTGAAATTGATTCAAAATCAAGCTCCACATGGTCGCGGCGCAGAAGATCCTGAACGTCAACCTCCCTTAGCTGGGATATGCTGAATTTACCGCTCATCAGCTCATAAAGACCAGGCATTATCTGGAAATCTATTTCAACCGATTTGGCAAGTTCCACCACATCGCGTATAACCCTCCCGGGAGCTGTGGGCATAGCTATCAGAACCAGGTCAACATCTTTCTCTTTTACCACCTCGGGAAGATCGTTTAACATTCCGACGACAGGCACACCCATATATATCTCTTTCTGCTTGCCCGCATTATCATCAAGAAAACCGACAGGTTTCATCCTGACACCGGGATGGCGAAACATCTCCCTTACCAGCAGGTTTCCGGCTGCACCTGCACCTATAATGAGGACTTTTTTAGCGGGTTGCTTTGATTTTTTGACAATACGCTTAGCGGAATATTCAATCTGCAATCGTGCCATTACCCTGGCCCCTCCAAGAAATATGGCAGTAAGAATTGCCGAAATCAACGGAACAGACAAAGGTATCAAAACTGCATCGCCTGATACAAGAGACCCAAGGATAAAAATAACGGCAAACAGACCAATACCTTTAGACAGGGAAATAAGATCGCGTATACTGATATTATGCCATGATTGCCTGTTAAACCCAACAAAATGGATAATACCGGCAATCACCGGCAGCGAAAAAATAATCAATAAACTAATATCAGGAAGATAAGGTAACCATTGCCCTTCAAATCGGAGAATATATGCGGCCGGGAGAGTAACAGTCCATAAAACCAGATCAATAAAAAACTTTAGTATTCTTCTATCTTTCATAAAGATATAATTGTAACCGGATAACAGAAGCTTAAAAAAGCACAAAGATACAAATAATTAAATACCCTTAAAATTCAAACCCCTCAATAAAAACTCAGTGTAAATAATTGCACTTATATTTAACAATTATCGTACCGCAAAACAAAAATAACATTTTTACCAATAAATACGCCTTTTTTGAAAATTAGTTTCATTAATAAGTATTTTAAAACAGTCCTTCATTTAGAGCTATGTACATTAATTCCCTTAATTCAATAAACCTCCACTTTTTCTAAGGCTGAAAACAATCCCTATATTGTTGCCATACATATCTCCATAATCGGCAGCAAGCGTTATTGCTGCATCAATATCAAATAATGTCAAAGGTCCGCTTAACTCGATCATCCAGCTGAACTGATCCCTTCTTTGTTCAAAAGGTTTATTAAAAGTCCCGAAATTTCTTGAAAATGTAAAAAAGTTCCTGTAGGATATATTACCTGTAACATGCCCCTCAAAACCAATATGATGGGCAATTACCCTGTTGTTACTGATCCTGTCAGCCGGCGGATCATTCAGAATTGGTGACGTTATCATCGGAGTGCCGATCGTGTACATATAATAGGTCCACCCTGAAGAATAATGCCCGTGATTAAAATAATTATCATTCCCT
>SKND01000043.1 GCA_007120695.1 Bacteroidales bacterium
CTTTCGCATAAGCAACCTCCGTAAAAATGGGCAGATATCTGGACCACGGGAGCTGCAACTTTGATTCTTTCATCTACAGCCGTTAGCAGGAATGATTGTGTAGCACCTCCTGAGGCTCCTGTAGCGGCGATCCTTTCCGGATCAATGTTGTCAAGGCCAAGTAAAAAATCCAGGGCACGAATACTATTCCATAGTTGCAGTTTTAATACCCCGGGGAGCCTGTGCTCCCAGCCCCATTCTTTCATCTCACCATAACCGACCATGTCAACGGATAATACAACAGCACCCATTCTGGCCAGGCTGGCACAACGGTTTTGAGCATCTTCCCTGAACCGGCCGTAATCTTCAGGCGTGTCCCAGTGGCCATGAAAACTCAATATCCCCGGCATTTTACCTGAATGAGTTTCCGGGTAATAAAGGCTTCCGGTTACAAAAACCCCCGGGAGACTCTCGAAGGCTACATTTTCTACAGTATATCCGTTATATTTTCGACGGTTTGTTTTTATAGCATTTAAAGGGGTTTTTTCCGGCAGAGGGAATAATCCGGCACCCTTTAAAATGCCTTCTCGTATGGTAGCAGCTTTCTCCTTCCACAATTCCAGCGTGGGATATTCAGCTTTAAAGACATTTAACTTGTCAGCAGCTTCCTCTTCAGTATGATAATGACCTACACGAAGTAATTTATCATTTTCGGTTTGTCCGCTCAGGGAATGGGGTAATGTAAATGCAAACACGAGTAAAAAATTTATTGACAAAACAGATGCTTTACTGTTTTTTTTTATTAATTCGCCAAAGCAAAATGTGGTAGTCATTTTGATAGATTATTTGGTTGCAATAAAAAGCTTAAATAATTATACAATATAAGGATTGTATGGGAATATTTGCCTTATTAATATTATTATTTATCGGATTAATTGCCATTAACTGCCTTATGTTCTAAGGTTTTTTTGTATTATTGCTGTAGAGGGTATTTCCAGGAAAATCCAGGAATAGAATTTTTGTGATCAGGGTAAACTTAAATCGATGAAGTTTAATGAAAACAATAAGATCAGGTGCTATTGCATTGACCGGTCTGTTATCTATCGGATATTTGAGTCAGAGATGTACAGTAGATAATGAAAGAGACCAGCAGCAAAAACCCAATTTCATTATAATCTTTGCCGATGATATGGGGTACGGAGACATAGGAGTGTTTGGCCATCCTACAATTAGTACTCCTAATCTTGACAGGATGGCTTATGAGGGGCAGAAGTGGACGCAGTTTTACGTGGCGGCGTCAGTTTGTACTCCTTCAAGGGCCGGATTACTGACAGGCCGCTTACCGGTCAGGTCGGGAATGGCGAGCAGCAGGCGCCGCGTCCTTTTTCCTGATTCAAACGGGGGACTGCCTCCCGGTGAAATAACCATAGCCAGTCTGTTAAGAGATAATGGCTACCGGACAGCGATGTCCGGTAAATGGCATCTTGGGCATAAATCACCTTTTCTGCCAACTGATCATGGATTTGAATCTTATTTTGGAATCCCTTACTCCAATGATATGGACAGGATAGCAGAAAACCCCGAAGGAATGAACTGGATAACGGCACAAATTGCCTTTGCAGAGGAGGAGAATTATCAGGCATATAATGTTCCCCTGCTCCGTAATGAAAGTGTTGTTGAAAGGCCTGCTGATCAGAGGACTATAACTAAGCGATACACCGAAGAGGTAGTTGACCGTATTCGCGAATTCAAAGATGAGCCATTCTTTATTTACCTTGCCCATTCGATGCCTCATATCCCGCTTTTCACATCTGAAGAGTTTAGAGATGCCTCTTTGGCAGGTATTTACGGAGATGTTATCGAAGAGATAGACTGGTCGGTTGGACAGATACTGGAAACTCTCAAGGAGGAGGGAATAGATGAGAATACACTGGTAATATTTACATCTGATAACGGCCACTGGCATATATTCGAAACCCATGGAGGGTTTGGAGGTATGCTGAGAGGTGCAAAGGGAGGCACCTTTGAAGGAGGTATGAGGGTTCCGGCAATTTTACGGTGGCCTGGGAAAATTGAGCCGGGTGTAATAATGGATCTGGGAAATACACTGGATCTGTTACCCACTTTCTGCAAACTTGCAGATATTGACTTGCCGGATGACCGGCTGTATGACGGTTTTGATATTTCGCCTGCATTGTTTAAGACAGGACTGAGTTCCCGCGACGTTGTTATGTTTTACAGGGGGACGGAGGTTTATGCGATTCGCAAGGGAGACTATAAAGCCCACTTTATCACCCAGCTGGAGTATGGCTCTAAAACAGCACACTTCGTTACTGATCCTGCATCTGATGTGGAAATCGGCAGGGCAGTGCACGAACCCCCACTCCTTTTTAATCTTAGTGTCGATCCGGCAGAGAGATATAATATTGCAGAAGCACATCCGGAGATTATAGATGAGATGAAGAAAATTATGGAAGATCACCTTTCTACTGTTGTACCTGTTGAAAATCAACTTGAAAAGTGATATGGTAACGAACCACTCTAACCGGAGACTTTGGCAGACAAAAAAACATGAATTTCACATCAGATGAATATGGCTAAAAGGACAAATAATTGCATGTAGAATCGACCGGAGGTCAACAAAACCATGCGGGTTTGACTTCGTCGATCTCACATGTGTTATCATGATCTTTTAACAATATAAGTCAGATGTGACATTGACTTTCAGTCGATTTCACATGCAATATGATTTAACTTTTAGCCAAAATGTTCAGTTGTGAAATTCATCCGTTTGAAACACCTGGTATAATTTATATGCAAAATATAATTCATTGATTATTAATTTGATTAACCTGATTTGTACGGATGCATTTGAAAAGCAAATTATCCTAACCATGAATTAGTAACAAATTGATAAATAGGTTAATAACCCTGTTGTCTAAAGAGTGATCTGATCGTTTAATCTAATTTGCAAGATTTTATGACCGAAGGCCCGATTCTGCTGATCATACTGCTGCTAAGCGTCCTGTTCATTGTCATAATGACCTCTAAATTCCGTGTACACCCGTTCCTTGTGTTGCTATTGGCTGCGATTGGTGTTGGGGTTTCTACCCGTTTGCCGATGCAGGAAATTGTCAATGCTCTGAAGGGAGGTTTTGGCGATACCCTTGGCGGAATTGGCATAGTTATTATAGCTGGAACTATTATCGGTGTGATACTTGAGAAAACCGGTGCTTCACTGAGCATGGCAAACCTTATCCTGCGTATGGTCGGGAAGGAGAGATCGCCGCTGGCCATATCGATTGCCGGTTATATAGTCGGTATCCCTATCTTCTGTGATTCAGGGTTTGTAGTACTTAGTCCCCTGAACAATGCACTTGCAAGGATTTCGAAGATATCGATGACTGTCATGGCGTTTGCACTGGCAGGACCCCTGTATGTTATCCACTGCCTTATTCCGCCACATCCTGGCCCCACTGCTGCTGCAGGGGTTCTGGGGGGTGATCTGGGACTGATTATCTTCTGGGGGATAATTGCTGGTATTCCTGCAGTGTTTGCCGGCCTCTACTGGGCATTGAAATTTGCTTCAAGATATTATGCAGAGCCGCCTTCCGGCGAAAGCTTCGAAGAGATTGCTGCAAAATTTAAAACGCTCCCGTCGCCTGGATTATCATTTGCCCCTATTGTTATCCCGATTGTTCTGATCGGGCTGGGATCTTTTGCGAGACTTGACACACAACCTTTTGGATCAGCTCAATTATCAGAAATACTTATTTTTCTGGGTGACCCCGGAATAGCGCTGCTTTTAGGCGTATTCATTTCATTGGTGCTTGTCAAAGAGTGGAATTCTGATGTTCTGGGTGAGTGGACCGGCCAGGCAATTAAATCGGCCGGACCGATTATTGCGATTACCGGTGCCGGAGGAGCTTTCGGGTATATGCTGCGGGTAACTCCTATAGGCGATTACCTCGGTACAGTGCTGCTTGGATGGGAAATAGGACTGATGTTGCCATTTATTCTCGCGGCGGCTCTCAAAACAGCACAGGGTTCATCAACTGTTTCGGTCATTACCACATCGTCTCTTATGGTGCCAATTTTACCGCAACTTGGTCTCGACAGCACTATGGGAGTAGTATTTGTAATTCTGGCAATGGGTGCAGGTTCGATGGTTGTTTCTCATGCCAACGACAGCTATTTCTGGGTTGTCTCAAAGTTTTCTAATCTTGATGTCGGTACTGCATACAAAACATATTCGACAGGGACACTTATCCTTGGGATTGTGACCATGATTGTTATATATTTGTTGTCACTGGTTATTGGGATA
>SKND01000377.1 GCA_007120695.1 Bacteroidales bacterium
ATTGGTAACATACGTATCCAGGATCTCATACCGGAAGGCACGGTGGTTGATTCGGGTGATTATGTAGCCATGCTGGACCGTTCCGAATCAGACAATGCACTTAAGGATATGGAAGATCAGCTTGAAAGGGCAGAGGCACAGTATACCAGGACTCAGCTTGATACTACAATAACGCTGAGCAATCTGCGTGATGAACTTATAAACCTTGATTATACGGTTGAAGAAAGAAGGCTTACCCTTGAACAGTCACAATTTGAGCCGCCGGCAACAATCAGGCAGGCTGAAATAAGTCTTGACAGGGCAGAGCGGGGACTTGAGCAGGCCAGGCAGAACTACCAGCTCAGGATACAACAGGCCAATGAAGATATGAACGAAGCAGCGATCAACCTGGCCCAGCAGAGACGGAGATACCAGGAAATGGTAAGCGTACTTGAAAAATTTACCATACGTGCCCCCAAATCGGGTATGGTGATCTATCACAGGGAGTGGAACGGCTCAAGGAGAACGGTTGGATCAAACATCAGTCCCTGGGACCTTACCGTGGCTACACTGCCGGACCTTTCTTCGATGTTGTCGAGGACTTATGTCAATGAGATTGATGTCAGCAAGCTTCAAGCCGGACAGGAAGTAAGGATTGGAGTCGATGCATTCCCCGAAAGGAGATATACCGGAAGGATATTACAGGTTGCAAACGTAGGTGAACAGATGCCGAATACAGATGCCAAGGTATTTGAAGTACAGATCAGGGTGAACGATTATGATCCGATACTTCGTCCTGCAATGACCACAAGTAATGTGATAGTAACCCAGACATATGATGATGTGCTATATATCCCGCTGGAAGCTATAAACATGACAGATAGCATCCCTTATGTTTACAAAAGGGACGGCACCAGGCAGATAGTGGTAATTGGCGGTTCCAATGACAACTATGTGATAGTTGAAGAGGGACTTGCGGAGAATGACCGCGTCTATCTTACCGTTCCTGAAAATCCCGACAGGTTCAGGATGATGGGTGAAGAGCTTATTGCCGTCATTGAGGAAAAGAAGGCACAGGAAAAAGTCAATGAGCAGGCAAGAAGGGAAGAAGAAGAAAGGGTGCTCAGGGAACGTGAGGAGAGAATGAGGCAAATGCGGTCGTCTGCTCAGGGAGTTCCCGGAGCAGGAGCCGGCGGTGCTCAGATGGCAAGACCCGGTAACTGATAACAAATAAGCTATGAGGAAATATTTTCATGATGTAGTAATTGCCATGGAGTCAATCCTGGCCAATAAGCTTAAGTCTGTGCTTACTGCTCTCGGTATCATATTCGGAGTAGCATCGGTTATCAGCATGCTGGCAATCGGTAACGGTGCCCAGCAGGAGATACTTGAACAGATTAAGATGGTAGGGGTTAACAATATCCTGATCTCCCCTATTGTACAGGAAACTGACGACTCAGGCAATGAGGATAATGGTGGCAACGGTCCGCAGCAAAGAAGCAAATTCAGCAGGGGACTAACGCTGCTGGATGCAGAAGCAATAGAAACAACGATTCCTTCAATTGTCAGGATGAGTCCCGAGATAGCCCTGAATTCGCACGCCGTATACGGGGGTAAAAGGGAGCCGGCAAAGCTGATAGGGGTTTCGAGCCACTATTTTGAATTATTCAACCTTCCTCTTGAATCCGGAACCATATTTAACGAACGCCAGGAGGAGAACGGACTGGCGGTATGCGTTATAGGGGCAAATATCAAATCAAGGTTCTTTCCCGATGTAAACCCCGTTGGAAAGTATATAAAGTTCGGGCATGTATGGCTGCAGATTATTGGTGTTATCGAAAGAAGCAATGTGTCGGTTTCGGCATTTGAGAATGTAGGTATAAATGTCTACAATGATAATATATACATCCCCACCAAAACCATGCTGATGCGTTATCAGAACCGTGGCATTCTCAGGAGAGAAGCTGCAGGATCGGGTGTAGCAATAGGAGGAAGAGGATTCATGGCGGTCAGGAGCATGATCAGCACCAATCCGGGACAAAATACCTCATCCAATTATCACCAGCTGGATAAAATAGTAGTGCAGGTTCATGATACTGAACAGCTCGCCCCAACTGCTGAACTCATAGGCCGTATGTTGCTCAGAAGGCATTCGGAAGTAAAGGACTTCGAAGTCACCGTTCCGGAATTACTGCTGAAGCAACAGCAACGTACCAGGGAGATTTTCAATGTAGTGCTGGGTGCAATTGCCAGCATATCATTAATAGTGGGTGGTATAGGCATTATGAATATAATGTTTGCTTCGGTAATGGAAAGGATAAAGGAGATCGGAACACGCCAGGCTATAGGTGCAACAAGGATAGATATAATTGTGCAGTTCCTCTCTGAAGCGGTATTGATAAGTGTTACCGGCGGACTTGTAGGGGTGATACTTGGCATTATCCTGTCAAACCTCATCACCCATTTTGCCGACATATCTACAATAGTTTCATTTTCATCGGTACTGATCGCATTCTTCGTATCTGCCTCCGTGGGAGTAATATTCGGATACTCACCGGCAAAAAGGGCAGCAGAAAGAGATCCTATAGAGTCTCTCAGGTATGAGTAACCACGAGTTAAAATAAACATTTCAACAGATGCCTAAATTCAAACTAACCATTCCCGGGTTAATGATTGTTTTCATTTCATTAACCTGCACAAACTTAAACGGACAAAGCAATCAACGGGTCCTTAACCTTTCACTCCAGGAGGTGGTTGAAATAGCCAGGGACCAGTCGCCGCAAGCAATCCTTTCGCAACACCGGTTCAGAGCCAGTTACTGGCAGCACCGCACCTATACTGCTGAATTTTTACCAAGCTTGAATCTGAGGGGAACATTGCCCGATTTCAACCGGTCAATCATCCCTGTAGACCAGCCTGACGGAACTGTCAGCTTTTCAGAAAGAAATAATATAAATTCGCTTGCCAGGCTTTCACTCAACCAGAGTATTGGTCTTACAGGTGGTCAGATTTACATGTCATCTGAACTTCAGCGGATTGATGAACTGGATGAAAACAGCAGCTTCTACAGGACTACCCCGGTAAATATCGGATTCAGGCAATCCCTCTCAGGATACAATGCATACCGCTGGCAGCGGCAAATAGAACCGTTACGTTTTGAGGAGGCGCAGAGAAATTATGTCAGTTCAATGGAAAATGTGTCCCTGCAGGCCGTTAACTTGTTTTTCGATCTCGCCCTGGCTCAGGTCAACCTTGAAATAGCAGGCCTGAACTTCTCAAATACTGACACTTTATACAGAATAGCGCAAGGCAGGTATAATATTGGAACTATTCCTGAAAACCAGTTACTCCAGATGGAACTTGGTTACCTGAATGCCGGCACGGCACTTAATGAGGCTACACTTGACCTGGAAGTGAGGAAATTCAGGTTACGCTCATTCCTTGGATATAATGAGACAGTTGATATCGAACTTGAAATAGACTCCGATGTACCCATCTTTCAGCCTGACCTTGACAGGGCCCTCCGTGAGGCGCTTAACAATAACCCGGATGTACTCCAGTTTGAACGGCAGTTAATAGAAGCAGACCGGGATGTTGCAAGGGCAAGATCTGAAAGGGGATTTAATGCCGATTTCTTTGCCGAATACGGACTGTCCAGCAGGGCATCTGAATTAAATGCTGCGTACAGGGATCCACAGGTATCACAAAGGCTGCAGATTGGAGTTGAGATTCCGATACTGGACTGGGGCCTGGGACGGGGCAGGTACCGTATGGCTCAGTCGAGCCAGGAGGTGGTCCGCACACAGGTTGAGCAGAACAGGATAGATTTTGAGCAGAATGTCTTCCTGGAGGTGATGCAGTTCAATATGCAGTATGACCAGCTTGCCATTGCCGCCAAAGCCGACACTATTGCGCAGAAACGATTTGATGTGACCAGGGAGAGGTTCCTTATAGGAAGGATCGACGTGCGAGACCTGAACGACGCCATCAGGGAACAGGATATAGCAAGAAGAGGATATATCTCTGCGCTCCGTAATTACTGGAGATTCTTCTATAACCTTCGGCGCCTTACACTTTATGATTTCGAAAAAGATATACCACTTACTGAAGATTTTGACAGGCTGATTCGTTAAGACACAGTTACAGGTTAGTACCTCTAATACCGTCAAACATTCCTATGGAATATTTCATAACCCCTTCCGGTAATCATAACAGGTTACGGAAGGGGTAATTTTTTGCCGCTATTGAACCAAAACGGGTGAATACTGTTAACTTAGATAAAATCCCATAAATAATGAAGATTACAGTTATAGGAGCCGGAAACGTAGGAGCTACCTGCGCCAATGTCATCGCACATAAAGCACTTGCCAACCAGATTGTACTGGTTGATGTTAAAGAGGGTCTTGCAGAAGGTAAAGCCCTGGATATGTGGCAGACTGCCTCAGTCAACATATTCGATACCCGGATAACAGGGGTCACAAATAATTATGAGGCAACCAGTGACTCCGGGATCATTGTAATAACCTCGGGTGTACCAAGGAAGCCAGGCATGAGCCGTGACGATCTTATTTCCATCAATGCAAAAATTGTCAAAGATGTAACGGAAAAGGCAATCAGGTATTCCCCTGAAGCTATAATAATCGTTGTTTCCAATCCACTTGATGTTATGACCTATGCAGCCTACCTTGCATCCAAAAAACATCACAGCAAGGTGTTCGGGATGGCAGGAATACTAGATGCTGCAAGATACAAATCATTCATTGCAGAGGAACTCAACACCTCACCGCGTGATGTACAAGCACTTCTTCTTGGAGGCCACGGAGATACAATGGTCCCTCTCCCACGCTACACTTCTGTATCAGGCATACCGGTTTCACAGCTGCTTGCCCAGGAAAAGATTGACCAGATAGTTCAGAAGACAAGACAGGGAGGCGGAGACCTTGTAAAACTGATAGGTACCTCTGCCTGGTATGCACCGGGAGCTGCGGTTGCACTTATGGTCGAGGCAATTGTGCATGATCAGCACCGGATATTTTCTATTTGTGCTCACGTAAACGGAGAATATGGAATAAGGGATATATATCTTGGTGTTCCTGTCAAGCTTGGCAGGTCAGGTGTGGAAGAGGTTATTGAGATTGAGCTGGATGAAGATGAGAAGCAACTGCTTAATGATTCCGCCTGTTCGGTACGCAGGCTTAAAAAGGCACTTGATGATATGAAGCTTTTCTGATAAGACCACATCTCCCTTCTATGTTGCCTCTTTCCAAAAAATGGGGCTGCGGATAATAAAAGTTCAATAGCAAAGTTTTAGGATTAAGCCATATTTGAATGGCTTTTATCAGTGGCGTTTACAAAAAAAAATAATATATTTGCGCCACAATTCCGGGAACTGTCGGATCATCCATACGCAAAAACAGGCACAACGAACCCTGTTAGCAGATATGGGTCTTTCGACCGTTACTGAATAATAGACTGTTAACAGATAAAAAATCATAATCTATAAATCAACCAAGAAATGCAGAATAAAGGAGCAGTAAAACTGCTGGCAATTGCTTTGGCGCTGGTAAGCCTCTACCAGTTGGCATTTACGTATGTAACTTACAAGGTCGAGAGAGATGCAGCAGTATTTGCACAGGGAGATCCGTTAAAGGAGGAGGCTTATCTGGACTCCATGATGAGAGAGACTGTATACAATTTCCTGGGAATACGCCAATATACCTACAGGGAGGCCAAGGAGAGGGAGATAAACCTGGGACTCGATTTGCGGGGTGGAATGAATGTTACACTTGAAATTTCATCTCCGGAGATTATCAGGGCACTTTCCAACTACAGCGACGACCCTACCTTCACTGAAGCCCTCACTCTGGCATCGGAATACCAGCGAACCAGTACAGAAGACTACATAACACTCTTTGGAAGGGCTTTCGAAACTGTTGATCCCAACGCCCGGCTCGCCGCCATCTTCAGCACTGTTGAACTGAGAGACCGCATTGACTATAATTCAACCAACCAGGATGTTCTGAATGTTATCCGTACAGAAGCCGAGAGAGCAATAGATAATTCTTTTAATATCCTTCGCAGCCGTATTGACCGGTTTGGTGTTACACAGCCAAATATCCAGAAGCTTGAAACCCATGGCAGGATACTGGTTGAGCTTCCAGGGGTAAAAGAACCCGAAAGGGTGAGATCGCTACTCCAGGGTACCGCAAATCTTGAGTTCTGGGAAACTTATGAGAACCCGGAGATATACCCTTACCTTATCCAGGCAAACGAGCGAATCAGGGAGATTGAAGAGGCACGAAGGGCTTTAACAGGTACTGATGAGGATCCCGCTGAAGCAGCAGATGATCAGGATCTGATCGACGCTCTGACCCCGGCCGATGAACTGGCTGCAGATGAAGAGTCTCTTCTTGACCTTCTTGACAGAGACACTGCCGTTATAGACCAGGAGATAACACCAGATCAGATGCTGGCCGACTATCCTCTTTTCAGCGTCCTGAACCCGAGTACCGGTCCCAATGGCCAGCTAATGGGAGGATCAGTTATCGGCATTGCAGAATACCGTGATACTGCAAGGGTTAATGAATACCTGAATATGCCACAGGTGCGTCAGCTGTTTCCCCGCGATGTAAATTTCTACTGGGGAGTTAAACCGCCAAGATATGACCCTACGGAGTCGTTTTATGAACTGCATGCCATTAAGGTTACCAGCCGCGATGGAAGGGCTCCTCTCGACGGGGATGTAATAACCGATGCCAGGGTTGAATTCGGGCAGACTCAGGCTACTGCTGAAGTAACAATGGCTATGAATGCCGAAGGCGCCAGAACATGGGCAAGACTTACAAGAGACAATGTGGGCCGGAGCATAGCGATCGTGCTGGACGACTATGTCTACTCTGCCCCCAGGGTTAACCAGGAAATAACAGGAGGACGTTCACAGATTACCGGAGACTTCTCAATAAATGAGGCACAGGATCTCGCCAATGTTCTCAGATCAGGCGCATTGCCGGCTCCTGCAAGAATTATTCAGGAAGCCATTGTAGGTCCGTCTCTCGGACAGGAGGCGATAAACGCAGGGCTCAGTTCATTTTTGATAGCGTTTCTGGTGGTTCTGCTCTATATGATAATTTACTACAGTCGCAAAGCAGGCCTTGTAGCAGATATAGCCCTGATTGTCAATATGTTCTTTATTATGGGAGTGCTTGCTTCGCTGGGCGCCACACTTACTCTTCCGGGAATTGCAGGAATTGTACTTACTATTGGTATGTCAGTAGATGCCAATGTACTGATCTTCGAAAGGATCAGGGAAGAGCTAAAATCCGGGAAGGGAATTAAGCTCGCAGTGTCAGACGGGTATAAAAATGCCTACTCTGCCATAATAGACGCAAATGTTACAACATTGCTCACAGGAATAATACTTTACATATTCGGAACAGGGCCTATCCAGGGATTTGCAACAACACTGGTTATAGGTATTTGCACCTCTCTGTTTTCGGCAATATTCATAACAAGACTTATCTTCGTATGGTTCCTTGACAGGAACAAAACGATAACCTTTGCCACCAAACTCACCGAGGGTGCTTTCAAAAATGTGCATATCAAATTCATCGAAAAGAGGAAAGTATTTTATGTTGTTTCGGGAGTGATAATTGCCTTAGGAATTGTTTCGCTGTTTACAAGGGGATTAAGCCAGGGGATAGATTTTACCGGAGGAAGAACCTATATTGTCCGTTTTGACGAAAATGTGAACACTGCCGAAATCCAGAGTTCACTGTTCAACGTTTTCGGAGAAGGTACCTCGGTTATCACTTTTGGTGGTGAAGACCAGGTAAGAGTTTCCACAAACTTCAGGATAGAAGAAGACGGAACTGAAGTGGACGAAGAGGTTGAAAGACTGCTGTTTGAAGGATTAAGTCCGTTTCTGGGCGAGGATGTGACATTTAGCAGCTTTATTAGTGAACACAGGCAAAGATCGGAAAAAGTCGGCCCCTCGATAGCACAGGATATAAAAGTTCAGGCTATCTATGCCATATTTTTTGCCCTGGCCATAATGTTCCTCTATATGTTCATCAGGTTCAAGAACTGGCAGTTCGGACTGGGTGCAGTTTCAGCGGTTTTTCACGATGTTCTTATAGTGCTTGGCATTTTCTCGATTGCTCACGGGATACTACCTTTCTCCCTGGAAATTGACCAGGCATTTATCGCGGCAATACTCACAGTGGTTGGGTATTCAATAAACGATACGGTGGTAGTGTTTGACCGGATCAGGGAGTACTTCACGCTATACCCGAAAAGGGAAAGAAGCGATGTTTATAACCTGGCACTTAACAGTACGCTCAGCCGTACCTTCAGCACCTCTTTGAGTACGCTTTTTGTATTGCTTGCCATCTTCCTGTTTGGTGGCGAGGTGATCAGGGGATTTATTTTTGCCCTTCTTATAGGTGTTATTGTTGGTACTTACTCATCTCTTTTCATTGCAACTCCGGTTGTATTTGATTCTATTGGCAGGATGAAAAAAATTAAACAAAAGCAAACACAAAAAAAATGATGTCTAGCATATTATTTATCAGTGGATCAGAGGTATTCATTGTTCTCGTGGTAGTATTACTCCTTTTTGGATCCAAGAAGATCCCCGAACTGGCAAAGGGTATTGGCAAAGGGATGAAGGAGTTCAAGAGAGCAACCGAGGATATCAAAAAGGAGCTTAATGAAAGCACATCCGGAATCCGCGAAAGCGCAAACGAGATCCGCAGAGATATTGATCAGGTGAAGAATAAACTTGAACAGGATACATCAGACATCCGGGAAAATACAAATAAGATTATAAAGGATGTCGATAAGGTAAAAGACAAAATTGAAGATAAGCCGGATCAGGGAAGTCCATATGATACCGGTGAAGGATCTGCCCCGCTAAAAGAAAGCAAAGGCAGCAATGATGCCGGGAAAGATCAGGTTAAAGAAAAAAGTTCGGCGTCAAAGAAGCAGGAAGCAACCGGGGGGCAAAATGCTGCAGGCAATACGAAAACAGTAGAGAGGCAGACAACTTCAGGTAAATCCAAAACAGCCGGTGGGCAGAAAATTGCAGCTAAACCCAAAACAGCTGGCGGGCAGAAAATTGCAGCTAAACCCAAAACAGCCGGTGGGCAGAAAACTGCAGCTAAACCCAAAACAACCAGTGGGAAGAAGACCGCAGGTACCCCTAAAACATTTGAGAAAAAAGCAAAATCCTGAAAAAACTGAAACTCCCGGGAAGATCGATAAGGATGAGGATGAGGTTAAATAAGACACAGACTTTATAAACGGACTCTAAACAAAGATTGCCTGAGAATGAATTTTTTCAGGCAATCTTTTTAATTTTGGAATGATTTCTTAAACATCTCAAATGGAGTATCTCTTCCTGATTCTTGGCTTCATTGTTCTGCTCATAAGCGGTGACCTGCTTGTTAAAAGCGGTGTTGCTCTGTCAAGTCATCTGAAGATCTCCACTCTTGTAATCGGTGTAACAGTTGTCTCTCTCGGCACATCGGCACCGGAACTGGTAGTAAGTATAGGTGCCGCTCTTAAAAATCATCCCGATATTGCAACCGGCAATGTTATCGGCTCCAATATTTCAAATATTGCCCTCGTTCTGGGATTAACTGCAATTATCATCAGGATCCCTGTAGGCAAATCATCGGTTAGCTTCGACTGGCCCTTTATGATGTTTGCGAGCTTGCTATTCTGGGTTTTTGTTTTAAACGGGAAGCTTTCTTTTATTGAAGGCTTTATATTCCTTACCCTGCTGTTTATTTTTATTTTCTGGTCTGTCAGAAAATCGAGAACAGAGCTTTCCAGGCTGGGACATGATTTTGTAAAGGCCAGGTATTCCCTGCCCGTATCGCTCCTTTTGCTTATAGTCTCTGCCGTTGGCCTCTACTTCGGGGCCACCTGGCTTGTTGATGGGGCTGAATCAATAGCACTCAGGCTTGGTGTGACCGAACGGGTGATATCAGTTACGGTAATTGCATTTGGAACTAGTGTTCCTGAGCTGGCAACCTCGGTAATGGCTGCTGTAAAGAAACAGCTTGATATTTCTATCGGAAACATTATCGGATCCAACATTTTCAACATCCTTGGGATTCTTGGGGTAACCAGCATGATCAAGACTATCCCTGTAAGCTTTGAGATGCGGTTTGATATTTACTGGATGATAGCAGTCTCAATTCTCCTGTTGCTTTTCATGTTACCCTATGGTAAAGCTATGTTAAACCGATGGAAAGGAGTTGCCCTTTTATTCGTATACATATTTTATATTTTCTTTGTATTCGGATCTAAAATATGACATAAGGGAAATGAAAAAACTAAAACAGACAAATGATACAAGCAGAAAAAATAACCAAATCTTACGGACAGCTTCAGGTTCTCAAAGGAATAGACCTGAATGTTGATAAAGGGGAAGTAATTTCAATCGTAGGTGCCAGTGGTGCAGGCAAAACCACCTTTTTACAGATACTCGGAACTCTGAGCCGGCCTGATAACGGAAGAGTGATCATAAACGATACAGATTACCGATCACTAAACGATAAGCAACTGGCCAGGTTCAGGAACCAGAATATAGGATTTGTATTCCAGTTTCACCAACTTCTGCCGGAATTCACAGCATTTGAGAATGTTTGCATACCTGCATATATTGCAAAGACACCTGTTATTAAGGTTGAGGAGAAGGCCCGGGATATCCTGAGTTTCCTTAGTCTCAGCGATCGCATCGACCATAAGCCGGGTGAACTGTCCGGCGGGGAGCAGCAAAGAGTGGCTGTGGCCAGGGCATTGATTAATGATCCTGCAGTACTGCTGGCAGATGAACCCTCTGGAAACCTGGATTCAAAAAACAAGAAGGAACTTCACGGCCTGTTCTTTTCTCTCAGGAAAAAGTTCAATCAGACCATAATCATTGTAACTCATGACCTGGAACTAGCAAAGATGGCCGACCGCTGCCTTACCATGCATGACGGAAAAATCGTGGATGAGAAAAGGAGGTGAAGTGAACTGTCTGCTTGTCGATCTCAGAATTTTTCAAAAATACCCAGTCCGAATAAAGCAAAATCATACTTTACAGGGTCTGTTGCATCCATCTTCCGTAAGTTGGCATCCAGCTCTGCCAGTGCTTTTGTATCATTTTGTCTGCGTGTTATAAGCCCCAGTTTCCTTGCCACATTCCCTGAATGCAGGTCTATCGGACATGAGAGCTGGTGGGGTCCGATTGAATTCCATATACCAAAATCAACTCCACGGTTATCCTGACGCACAACCCACCGCAGGAACATGTTAATCCTTTTGGCAACCGAACCACTGGAAGGATCGGATATATGTTTTTTTGTTCGCTGCGGATGGCCGAGCGAGAAGAAGATTTTTTTGAACTCATGTATAGCCGGCTGGGTGCTGTTCTCCGTTGTATACTCTGAAAACACCCGTTCCAGTCCCCCATACTCCAAATATATATGCCGGAGCGCCTTCATAAAGTACTTAACATCAGTATCATTAAAAGTCCTGTGAACGAAATTATCTAACCCCTCAAGATGAGAGTCACTGAAATTCATAATAAAGTCGTAGGGTGAGTTACCCATTAACTCCATCAATCTCAGGGCATTTTTTATAATCATCTTCCTGCTGCCCCAGGCAATGGTTGCGGTAAGAAATCCTGAAATTTCGATATCTTCTTTCGACTCATATTGATGAGGAACAGATATCGGGTCTGATTCAATAAAATCTGGCCGGTTATACCTGTCTGCCTTTTCATCAAGAAATTCCTTTATGTCTGTTCCGGAGTAATTCAATACAATTAAATTTTAATTTTGCAAAGATACCGAAGAAATTATCATCAAACATAATGGGGAACGGCAATTTCAGATTTAAAAAGTTTACAGTCAACCACGACAAATGTGCCATGAAGGTGGGTACTGATGGCGTTTTGCTGGGGGCCTGGTGCAATGTGGAAGGCGTCCGGAGTGTGCTGGATGTGGGGACGGGCAGCGGATTGATTGCACTGATGGTCGCTCAGAGGAACAGCAGCTGCATTATTGATGCGGTTGAAATTGACAAAGAGTCATTCGGGCAGGCTTCAGCCAATGCAGCATGCTGCCAATGGAGTGACAGGATTAATATGGTTCACTCTTCATTCAGCGAATATTATTCGGGTACCAAAAAAAAATTTGATCTGATTGTATCAAATCCTCCCTGGTTCATAAACTCCCTCACCAACCCGGATCCCGGCCGCTCAGCTGCCAGGCATACCCATTCTCTCTCAATGGAGGATCTGGTAAAAGGAACAAAAAAACTCCTTGCTCCCGGAGGAAGGTTTTGCATGATCATGCCTGTACCAGAGGCGCAAATATTCATAGACAGGGCAAAAGAGAATGAACTGTATTGCAGACTGATAACCAGTGTCCTGCCGAATCCGGGAAAGCCTCCGAAAAGATATCTTATGGAATTCCGTAAAACAGAAGGTGAAACTGAGCAAACCGAACTCATTCTCGAACTGGATAAGCGCCACAAGTATTCCGGAGAGTTCAAGAAACTAACCGGGGACTTTTATCTCTATTTCAGGTATTGATCCGGCCCCTTTTGAATGATCTGCACCATTTCAGCTTTTACTTTCATAAATTTCTTAACGACTATAGAATACTATTTAAATCTTGTCTTCCAATAATTGCCATTATTTCAACAGTACCATCCTCAATTCTGTAATATATGCTATCAACACCACAAACACATCGTCTATATCCTTCTTTTATATATTCAACCGATTCAAAAGAAAATGGTCGCTGGGCAATAATGTCAAAGTACTCAAAAAACGTATTAAAGTATTTATCAGCCTGGGTTATTCCAAACCTTTCAATACCATAATGATGAATTCGTATCAAATCTCCCTTAGCCTCATTACTTAATCGATATTTAGCCATTAAGTAAAGACTTTGATTCTTTTAAAATTTGTTCTTTTGTTTCATCAGTAAATCCGTTAGCTTCAGATTTATTTAATTTTGCTCTAATCCAATCAACTTGAACTTGTTGTTTTCGAGCCTGTCTGATCAAATCATTTACAAGTTCACTTTTGCTGGAATATTCTTTGCTATTTACTTGTTCTTTTAACCATTCATCATTTGGTTTCGTAAAAGATATACTCTGTCTTGCCATAACATTAAGTTTTGATGTAAATTTACACCAAACTTGAATCATTTGCAACTTTTTTTCGGATTGTGGCAACATGTTGATAAACATAAAAATTACTACAATGATATGACTCAAATCATGATGGAGACCGAACAAACTTAATAGATTCGTCTTATCAAACTGTTTTTAAACCCAAATTTCAAATTAACTATCCGAATCATGCAAAAGGTCCTCATACTGGGAGCAGGAATGGTGGTCAAACCCATTGTCACCTATCTTTTGAATAAAGAGATCCATGTTACTGTAGCTTCACGAACAAAATCAAAAGCCGAAGCCATGACCGGAGATCATCCATATGGCAGAGCGGTGGCGTGGACTGTCGAAGATGAGAAAGGGCTGGATAATATGATAGCGGACCACGATCTGACAGTGAGCCTCCTGCCCTGGACACACCATCCGCTCGTTGCAAAATACTGCATTAGGCATAAAAAGAACATGGTAACCACCTCCTATGTAAAGCCTGAAATGCAGGCCCTTGACAAGCAGGCCCGGGAAGCGGGTATTATTATTCTGAATGAACTCGGACTTGATCCGGGTATTGACCATATGTCGGCTATGCGGATTATAGACCATGTTCACAATAAAAACGGGAAAATAGAGGGTTTTTACTCCATCTGTGGCGCCCTCCCTGCCCCGGAGGTATCAGGCAACCCGTTTCGGTATAAGTTCTCCTGGAGCCCAAAAGGAGTAATCATGGCAGGCAATAATGACGGCAGGTATTTAAGGGAAGGTAAAATTGTAGATATTCCAACTGAAGATCTTTTTAAACATCCACTGAAAGTAACCTTTCCTGGAGCAGGTCAACTTGAAGTATATCCCAACCGTGATTCAATGCCATACGTTGAACTTTACGGTATTCCGGAGACCAAAACCATGGTAAGGGGTACATTCCGTCATCCGGGCTGGTGCGAAATTCTTGACAACATGAAACGGCTCGGCCTTTTGTCGGGTGAAAAGCTGGAGTTAAGCGGAAAAACTTTTGCAGACTTCATGGCAATGATGATCTCATCTTCTGACAGATCAGGAATTCAAAAACAGGTGGCGACCCATCTGGAGCTTGAGAGGGGTTCACTCCCGTTAAAAGCAATGGAGTGGCTGGGTCTGTTTGATGAGAAGCCAATGAACAGGGAGGTGGATTCTCCCTTTGAGATAGTATCTGATCTTATGATCGGGAAAATGATGCTGGGTCATAATGAGCGCGATATGGTTGCCATGCAGCATATATTTCTTGCCTCATGGAATGATGGAACAAGGGAAGTTATAAAATCATCGATGGTGGACTTCGGTTCTCCGGCAACAGATACATCTGTAGCCCGTACCGTCGCATTGCCGGCTGCCATAGCCGCAGAAATGATCTTAAGCGACAGGATCAGTGCCAAAGGAGTACATATTCCGGTTATCCCTGAGATTTACAACCCCATTCTTGACAAGCTGGAGAGTATGGATATCAGAATGATTGAAGAGTTTGGGCTTCCTGAATCAGATTTTATCGACAATTGACAAAAGAAAACATCCATTCACCGGCAATGTTGTCTGAGCGACTATTC
>SKND01000274.1 GCA_007120695.1 Bacteroidales bacterium
GGCCAGGATGCGGTCTTCTGCTGCCAGGGTTGACAGGGAGTCGCTGAAAGAGCGTCCTTGCTTTCTTTGCAGATCCAACCTGCCTCCACAGCAGAAGTGGGTCGAATTTGCGGGGAAATATCTGATACTGCTGAATCCGTACCCGATATTTCAAAGGCACCTTACAATTTCACTCTGTGAACATAATGATCAGTTAATAAAAGGCAGGTTTGCCGACATGCTCCGACTTGCTGAAGCACTGGACAAGTTCACGATTTTTTACAATGGTCCCCGATGCGGGGCAAGCGCTCCGGATCATTTTCATTTTCAGGCAGGTAATAAGGGGTTTATGCCTGTTGAAGACGAGTATTTCAATTTTCCGCGAAAGCTCCTTGCCGAAAAGGGGAATTGTAGAATTGAATCTATGGATGGATATGAAAGGTATGCAATTGTTCTTTCAGGCAATGACAGTACGCTGATCTGCAGAAGTTTTGAGGCCGTTTACGGGATTCTGCACAGTATGCAAAAAGAGATGGAGGAGCCAATGATGAATATCCTTGCCGGGTTTGATAACGGTAACTGGAGAGTATTCATATTCCCGCGGTGGGCACACAGGCCTGCTGAATTTTTTGAAGAGGGTGAAAGGCAGATACTGATCAGTCCCGCCTCGGTCGATTTCGGGGGTGTATGGATCACCCCGCGTTCCGCTGATTTTGAAAAGCTGGATCCGGGCACAGTTGCAGGAATATTTGAACAGGTGAGTCTTGGAAAGGAACAGTGGGAAGAGCTAATTGAAAAACTAATATATTAAGTTATGCAGCCGACAATAAGTGTAGGGATTTTATTTTCATCACAGGTAGTTTTTAATCTTAACGGCAGGTACAGGCATGTGGAAACGGGAATTGAATTTGAAGGACCCGGAAAGGCTGTCATTGAAAACGGCGAACTGGTCTTTACAATAGGCAACAGCCGGGTTAATGCAGTTTATCCCCTCGAACTGGAGCCCGTGTCATATGCAAGATCAAGTTTTGACCTGAAGGAGGTTACCATTGGAATAAACTTCCACTGGGAAAGAAAGGAAGACCAGCGATTCAAGGGAACTTTACGTATTATTGAGGAAAATGGTCACCTTACCGCCGTAAATGTATTGCCTCTTGAAGATTACCTGATCAGTGTCATATCTTCGGAAATGAGTGCCAGTTCATCGCCCGAACTGCTTAAGGCTCATGCAGTTATTTCCCGTTCCTGGCTCCTGGCCCAGAAAGCTAAAGAAGCCATGATAAGGGATGCCGGCGGGTATGTTACAACAATCGAAAAAGAGGGGGAGCGAATAAGGTGGTATGACCGGGAAGATCATTCCGGTTTTGATGTGTGTGCCGACGACCATTGTCAGCGTTACCAGGGTATCACTAGGGCCGGGAATACCGGGGTTGAGGAAGCTGTTACCTCAACATCGGGAATCGTACTTGCTTATGGCGGCAATATATGTGATGCAAGGTATTCCAAATGTTGCGGCGGAATAAGTGAGAAGTTTGAGAATGTATGGGAACCGGTTGAGCATCCTTACCTGACAAGAGTAATTGATAATCCTGAAGAACCTGAAGGTTTTGACACAGATCTTGCCGGCGAGGAAGCAGCGAGGCTCTGGATACTTGGAAATCCCGATTCATTCTGTAATACTAAAAGCAGGTATGTGCTGAGCCAGGTGCTGAATGACTATGACCAGGAGACGGTTAACTTTTTCAGGTGGCAGGCAGAACTTACACAGCCGGAGCTGAAGGAACTACTGAAGCGGAAGGTGGATATTGATCTGGGTGATATTACCGGTCTGGAGCCGGTCGAACGGGGCGTTTCGGGACGGATCGTGAGACTGAGGATAACAGGAACTAAAGGGTCTATGATACTCGGAAAAGAGCTTGAGATAAGGAAGGCACTATCAGCTTCTCATCTTTACAGCTCTGCTTTTGTCGTAGAGACTGAAGAGGCAGAGAATGGCATTCCCTCAGGGTTCATGCTGAAGGGTGCCGGATGGGGACACGGCGTCGGGCTATGCCAGATAGGTGCAGCGGTTATGGGGTCGGGGGGATATTCTTTCAGGGATATTCTTGCGCACTATTTTCCCGGGACTGAACTTGAAAAGCAGTATTGAATAATGGTTAAATGGTAAAATGCTAATTAACTGCTGTTTATCTTCCTTGTTTAATCCGGTTAAGGAAGATATGACGATTGAATTTAATCGTTAACCGTGAAATTACGGGTATAATTGCCCCATGACGAATAGCTGATGATGTTAAGATATAAAAAATAATAATAATATTCCTTTCCAATGAAGAAAGTAACTCACCGTTCTGCATGGTCATGGGTTCCCTCACTCTATTTTGCCCAGGGGATTCCCTATGTTGTAGTAATGACTGTCTCGGTTATTATGTACAAGCGCCTGGGTATTTCAAATGCAGATATTGCCCTGTACACGAGCTGGCTGTACCTGCCCTGGGTTATAAAACCCTTTTGGAGCCCTGTGGTTGATCTGCTCAAAACCAAAAGGTGGTGGATAGTTATCATGCAGTTGCTGGTAGGTGCTGGACTGGCAGGGGTGGCACTTACCATACCGGTTCCGGGGTTTTTTCAGTATACCCTTGCATTTTTCTGGCTGCTGGCCTTCAGCTCTGCTACCCATGATATAGCGGCGGACGGGTTTTATATGCTCGGGTTGAAGGAGCATGAGCAGGCGTATTTTGTAGGAATCAGGAGTACTTTTTACCGTTTTGCAATGATAACAGGCCAGGGACTCCTTATAATCCTTGCAGGGTTTATTGAGACACGCACCGGGCTGGAACCTGTTAGGATATCAGTAGTTGCCGGCCCCTCATTCAGCGAACAGGGCAAGTATTATGATAACGAAAGAGGGGATGGCGAAAATGGCAGCGATTTCATAATAACTTCTGATGAACTGAGACTGTCTACTTCGAACATTACCCCCGAAATGGCGGATAGTCTGCTGCAAATGATAGACAACCACAATATTGACAATGGATTTGTGTTGCCACAACCTGATATTGAACCTAAGGTGTCATGGTTTGCCCGGTCTGTGTCAGGGCCCCTTGGAGTCTGGCTGAAGGAGAGCCTCGGTCTGGATGATCAGGAAATTCATCCTGCTGAGGCGATGCAGGGTAATATTGCTGTTGCAGGTATCTCTCTTTCCTCACCTCCCGGAGAGGATGATGAGGTAATTCTTAACACCGGGTTCCAGAGGGGTGACGGAAGCATCAGGCTGATAAGGGGAGAGAGGCTGGTATTCAACTCCCGGAACTGGGATAAGACGGCGCTGGTCGCCATACAGCTTGATCCTGCACTGGACAGAACTGCCGAAGCATATTTTGAGGGATTATCGGGAAATATCCCTTTTGCCTGGACGGTAACATTCTTTTTCCTTGCGGCCCTTTTTGCCGTTTTCATGTTCTATCACAGGTTTTTTCTGCCCTTCCCGCTGGGAGATAAGCCGGCTGTGACACAAAAGGGAGATAATGTTTTCAGCGAATTCTTCCGCACCTTCAGCAGTTTTTTCAAAAAGGAAAATATCGGTCCCGCATTGGCATTTTTGCTGCTTTTCAGACTCGGTGAAGCCCAGATTGTAAAACTGGCATCTCCATTTATGCTGGACCCCAGGGAGGTTGGCGGACTCGGACTGACCACAGGTGATGTTGGGTTGATATATGGCACTTTCGGGATACTCGCACTGACCTTCGGCGGAATTCTGGGAGGCATCGTTGCATCCAGAAAAGGATTGAAATACTGGATTTTCCCGATGGCCCTGGCCATGAATGTGCCAAACATTGTATATGTGCTTCTTTCGGTTTACACACCACAGAATATGTGGATCATTTCAGGTGGCGTGGCTTTTGAACAGTTCGGTTATGGTTTCGGGTTTACTGCATACATGCTCTATATGATTCATTTCTCGGAAGGGAGTCATAAAACAGCCCACTTTGCTTTTTGTACAGGGTTTATGGCCCTGGGAATGATGCTCCCCGGAATGATATCGGGCTGGATACAGGAGATAGTGGGATATGTGAACTTTTTTATATGGGTTGTGATCTGTACAATCCCGGGTTTCATTATAATATTCTACCTTAAGATCAAACCCGGCTTCGGGGTAAAACAGAAAAAGGAGGATTAGGAGGTTTGGGATGGCACCCCCTGTTTTATTGACCTGCGGTCGGACTCACATGCAATGAATCTCTCATTTATCAAAATTCTTCAGATGTGACTTTTTGATTCAGACACTGAC
>SKND01000336.1 GCA_007120695.1 Bacteroidales bacterium
CGGTCGATACTGTTTTGCTGAGCCACTATTGCCACCGGCATTATGATAATTGCTGCGATAATTAATATCCTTTTCATCTCTATTGGTTTGATTGGTTAATATTTTTATTTTTTTGACCTTATTACAATATCAAGACGAATCAAACCCGGAATCATTACAAGAGTTAAAGAAAATTGATAATATTTTTTAAAAGCAGAAAGTTTTGATCGTGAGCCGTAAGATCTAACAAAGTTTGTTGTGCTAAATAAGTTTCGCCTTACTATGACGATATAAGGAAGGTTATTTGAAACACGGCTCCAGTACTTCTCTTAGAAAACCGGGTATTCTCACAGGCCTGCCTTTATCCCTGTCAACAAAAACAAGTGTTGTCTGGCCTGCATTAACCAGGTGGTTTTCTTCATTGTATATTTCATAATCAAACAGGATCCTTGTCTCGGGCATATCCTTAACAATAGTCTTAATAGTCAGCAGATCATCATAACGGGCAGGTTTGAGGTAGCGGCAATTCATTGAAACAACCGGCATAATAATACCCATCTCTTCCATTTTGCGGTAGGTAAAACCCAGGTGACGCATCATTTCCGTACGGCCCGTTTCATAATATAGCGGATATATACCATAATAGACTACTCCCATAGCATCAGTTTCACCATAACGAACCCTGATACTGCTTTCATGATAATACATGTTACTGATTTTTAAAAGGTGAATCAGGTTCCTCTGCAAGATGCTTATAAACCATCCTGTCAAGCAATCCCGGGAATATTTTTTTCAGAATAACGGTTAATTTTCCCTGTGTGGTAAGCACAAGTGTGCGTTTTCTTTTTACAATTGCCCTGTATATATGAATGGCAACTTCCTCTGCCGGCATCATCTTTTCTTCTGTTCTCGGCGACTCCCCTTGTTGTTCTCCGTCTGCAACAAGAGCTGCTTTACGGATATTTGATGCTGTAAAGCCTGGGGCTGTGATAAGCACATGGAGGTTATTTTTAAGATTTTCAATTCTTAATGCCTCCAGGAAGCCGTGCATTGCAAATTTTGATGCCGAATAACCTGTTCTGCCAGGCAGCCCGTGATAACCGGCAATTGAAGAAACACCGGCAACAGAACCGTTTGATTTCAGCAAACTGGGCAAGGCATATTTGGTACAATAGACAGTACCCCAGAAATTCACTTCCATAAGCCGCTTCAAAACAGCAGGATCTGTATCAACAAAAAGGGCACGCATAGAAAGTCCCGCATTGTTTATCAGAACATCAATGCCTCCGAATTTTTGAATTGCAGTCTCAATAAGGCTCTTACACTCCTGTTCATCTGTTACATCCGTCTTTACGGCAATTGCCTCCAGCCCTTCTGAGTCCATTTTCTCAGCTTCCCCGGTAATTGTATCTATACTTCTGGCTGCAAGTACAACCTTTGAACCATTCCTTGCAAACTCCCATGCACAAGCCAGTCCGATCCCGGAAGACGCGCCTGTTATAATAACCACCTTATTCTTCACCAGATTAATTTTTTTACCTGAATTAATTAAGTCCCCAAATATAATTCAATTTCTCATCTGGTAAAAATCCCTGTCACTTATTGAACACAACAGGCGTAATTGATCAACTGTCAATTATGCATCTGGTAATTAAGATATTGCTCCCTTAAAGTGGAAAGTAAGTTAAGCAAAATAACTTCACTTAACATCCCATAAAAAAGAGAAGAAAATATGATAAAGAGTTCAAAGAGATAGCAGATAACAATTCACTGGAAATTGCTTTTGTAGTTAATTACCTTAATATTAGCTGGATATTTAAGACCTTGAGAAATTGTCCAAATTTAAAAACGAAAAACTTTGCGTTAAAAATTTAAGATATTATCTTTGCAATCGCTTTAAAACAATTAAGGATGATTCAGTAGCTCAGTTGGTAGAGCACATCCCTTTTAAGGATGGGGTCCTGAGTTCGAGCCTCAGCTGAATCACCAGGGCAGGCGAAGAGAAATCTTCGCCTGTTTTTATTTGCGGGCAATACACCAATCTTCCGGATTAATCCCAGGCTGGTTGATTCATGAATAGTGTTTTTCTTATTCATACTTTATAATCATCCAGCTGGTTTAATTTGTACTTTTTACGCGACCAGAACATCAAGCCTATTCCGGCCATTAACAGCGAAGCAGCAAGTGTAAATGTAGCCGTGAATCCGGCAACCTCATATAAAAAAATTCCTGCCAGAGGTATAAACAACGCCCTTACCCCGGTAAGAGAGAGATGTATAGACTGGTAATCGCCTGCTTCGTTCCTGTTGCAAAAAAATGATGATCCGATGCTCCACGATATAGCCATGGTGGAAATAAACACACTATTAAATATTACACCTGCAAGTAGCATAAAATATATCTGCAGTCCGAGAAAATCGACCGATACCGGAAACAACAAAGTAGCAGGAAAAGACAACAGGTACAGGGCCAGCGCCCCATAGGTAAGTGCAGCAAATTTTCTTGGATCTGTATGCGCCAGTATTTTCCCGAAAAGTGGCAGAAGGAAAATCGCAATTAAATTATAAAAGTTCTTATAAAAAGCCACACTTGAATAGTTTAGCCCCACCGCCCTGTCATAGAATATGGTTATTACCGAGTTGGTTCCCATGAAAGCCAGTCCGTAAAGCATGAATCCGATCTGGTAATGCAGGTAGGGTCTGTTGGTTTTGAATATCTCCGACACCCGGTTTATTGCATCTGAAAAAATCCGCACCGTTATCGGGGGAGCACTATTTTCAGGTTCAAACGAAATTGATGTCAGCATATAAATTGATACAATCCCAAGAATGGCAACAAGCGGATAAATATAAACAAAAGCAAAAGGATCCTTATCGAGTAGTATGCCAAAGAGAAAAGTGGATGCAAGTGTTGTGATCTTTTTTGCTGAAGTGGCATATGAATACAGCCTGCCGAAATTGGCTGTTGAATAATTTTGCTTAAGCAGGATGTTAATAGATGGAAAAATCAATGGCGAAGCCAGATAGTAGACAAGAAATATAACCAAAAAAAGATAGTGATATACAGAATCCGCTCCCATGTCACCTGCCTGGCGCGGAAAAAACAGCAGCAACATAAGTGGCAGCCGAGTAAGGACTGCTGTACGGCGCAGTAATCCCTTCTTATTTTTAATCCTGTGTAAAACCTCGTTAATAAATATGGCAACAAGCAACACTACCATGCTGAATTGAAATAACATACCCACCTGGTAGGGAGACCCGTGCAGACTTTTCAGAAAAACAAATTCATTCAACACCAGTATTCCGCCAATAATTCCTTCTATCAGAGCATAAGCAAAATGGAAACGGAAAGTGGTTCTTTCGTTCTTGTTTGTATTTTTCAACGTTACCATATTACCGGCAAAAATACTTTTTTAAATAATTATCATGCAGAATAAATGTAAAGCAGGAGAGCAAAAATCAACAATTAATTTACCATTTTGTTTCTAAGTGATATTTTTGCTTTTGCAGAGATAATTATTTTTTCAGGATTAATTAGTATATTTAGAGCTTAAACACCCCGCCCGGCTTATAGTTTAACACTATTAAAACAAATTCAAATGAGTGAAAGAAAAAACAAAATTATTGTACCGTTAGATTTTCATGAGCAATCATTAATAGCACTTGAGCAGACAAGGGGTATTGCAAGATTTATGAAGGCAGAGATTATAATATTATATATAATTGAATCGACAGATATTATTTCATCCATGTTCCGAAACGGAGAGCAGGAGAAAAAAATACAGGAGGCTGTAAAAAAGAGACTCGAGGAGCTTGCCGCGTCAACATCTGAACAATACGGTCTGCCTGTTTCAGTAAAAATTGAGAAGGGTAAGGTTTACGAACAGATTCTAAAGGTTGCCGATGATGTTAATGCAAGGTTTATTATAATGGGCAAGAATGATGTTGATGAAGGCTTTGGAAGGTTCATAGGTTCCAACACAAGCCATGTAATTGCGAAATCAAACTGCCCGGTTATTACTATAAAAGGGAAAGAACATAACCTGGGAGTGAAAAATATTGTATTACCACTCGACCTTACTAAGAAAACAAGGGAGAAGGTATTTAATGCAGTGTCTCTCGGACTTCATTTCAATTCAGCCATCTGGATGGTTTCCGTTTTAACGGGCGGAATCAGCATGACCCGAAGCAGGATCTATGCAAAGATGAAAAGGGCAAAAGCAATGATCGAAGAGAATGGAGTACCATGTAACATTAAACTTTTTAAAAAGTC
>SKND01000133.1 GCA_007120695.1 Bacteroidales bacterium
ACGCCTGAAAGCATTGCCGAAATAGGAGAGGGGGCAGAGGAGTGTGCGTCCGGAAGCCATGCATGGAAAGGAATAAGGGCAGCCTTTATTCCAAAGCCGGTCACCATTATAAGCTGTACGAAGACAAGAAAGGCATTCCTTTCTTCTCCTGTCAGAATTATTGCAATATCGGCAATATTGAGCGTGCCTGTTCTCCAGTATATCATCGCGATACCAAAAAGTATCAGCAGTGAAGCCAGTCCCCCCAGGACCTGGTACTTATACGAGGCCTCCAGCTCGGTTTTTTCCACCCCGAAGGCTACCAGCGCGTATGAGGATATGACAGAAATCTCCAGGAAGACATAGAGATTGAAAAGATCGCCCGAAAGCACAACTCCGTTCATTCCCGCTACCATAAGGCACATGAGGGTATAGAAAAAATTCTCTCCTGTATACCTTTTTATATAGCTTATCGCATAGAAGGCTGACAGAAAACCAAGCAGGTTTATTATGATTAGCAGGAATCTGCTCAGACCGTCCAAAACCAGGTAAATAGCAACAGGAACACCATTGACGGGCTCCCAGCCACCCGCCATGTAAGTCATTGTATCCTGGCTCTCCCCAACAGCAATGATTGAAATGATCAACAGGACAAACATTATGCTGCTTGTAAATATCCGCTGAAAACCGGGCACCAGTCTGCCGATGACAGGGATCAAAAAAGCAGCGAACAGAGGAATGATGACAAACAATATTATTATTGACGAATCCATTTATTAACCTTTAAGTTCGTTTATCCTTCTGATATCGAATGTGCCATATTTCTTGTAGAGCCTAATTGCAATTGTCAGGAGCATAGCATTGGTAGCCAGCGCTATAACAATAGCCGTCAGCACCATAGCCTGGGGAAGCGGATCCACTACCGGTGCCCCGGAAACCATCTCACTACCGAGTATTGGCGCCTCTGCGCCCGATATATACCCTATCAGAGCCAGCATCAGGAATATACTGAATTCCATAACTGTAAGGGATATCACCACCTTGATCAGGTTTCTACGGGTCAGTACACCGTGGATACCTACCAAAAACAAAAGAAAACAGAGAATAAACAGAGTCATTTTGATATCTCCTCTTTATAGATTACAAGTGCAAGAAATATTGTTATAAGTGCTGCCGCCACCTCCATTCCGATAAAGATGTTATAAAGCGGGATCACTCCCGCGCTTATTAGCCTGCCTGGAATTCCTGTTGGCAGAAAGTTGTTGAAAAAAACCAGGCTGCCGGCAACCAGTCCTGTTGTTGCCAGGACCAGGACCAAAAGCACTGCTGTACTCTCCACCACTGATGAGCCCTCTTCCTGTCTTTTTAGTTTAATATATTCAGAGCCGTTGGCAAGGATCAGCAAAATGAAGGCACCAGCTACCAGCGCACCTCCTGCGAACCCACCGCCCGGCGTGAGATGCCCGTGAGTGATAATGTATACCCCGTAAACAAATATCAATCCGCTCATCAACTGGGCTATTTTTTTTACTATTACTGACATTCCCTGCATAGTCCTATTTTTTTCCTGTAAGTCTTAATATTGTTAACACACCTATAGCGGCAGTAAACAGAACGGTTGCCTCGCCCAGGGTATCATAACCCCTGAAATCCCACAATATCCCTGTTACAAGATTCAGACTGCCGGTTTGCGATGCGGCATCCGTTACATATGCCTCCGACATCCTGAGCGTATGTTCGCCAAATTTGCTTAGGCCAGATATGGCCCTGTTGAAGTATACCAGCAGCACAATTATAAAAATAAATGTGACAGCCGTCGTACCGCCCTTCCTCCGGTCAAAAGAGACATTCAGCTCCAGCCTTGAGCTGTCTAGCACCACCGCCACCATAATTATAAGTGTGATTGTCTCCACCACTATTTGTACAATGGCCAGGTCAGGTGCCTTCAGAATCAGAAAACATATCACCAGTCCATATCCCACGAAGCCCTGTGCGATAATTGCCGACAGGAGGTCGCGGGCGTGTATAGCTACTATTGCAGCTATTATCATGAAACATATTATGATCGAAAGCATCACTTCCATATCAGCTCATTATAAAAGTATTAACAAAATAATAACCAGTCCCCCGAAAATCCACGCCAAATAAGTATGCAGCACTCCGTCGTGCCTCCTGCTTAAGCCATTGTTCATCCACAGGATACAGTCCTTTGACCTTAAGTAGATATCAAACCACCCCTTATAGGCTTTATTATATATGTAAAAAAGCAACGGGGAATTGCTTATCGTACGGTAGAACCCGGTTACAGGATACCCCCTGTCGTCCGATACCTTCTCCCCGCCGGTAAAGCTCTCAGCCTTCCTCATCCTTCTTACCCCTGTTGCCAGATAGATCAATCCTCCTAAAATGATTGAAAGGATGATCAGTCCGGATACGGTCGCGGACTGCCACACGCCATAGAACTCAAATGGTCCGGTAACCGGGAAGAAGAGTTTTGGTATAAAATATCCGGTAGCAAACACTCCCAGTGCAATGCACATAAGGGCGAGCACTGCAATGGGTGTCAACATTGACGGTCCGGCTTCCCTGACCTTCTGCATATTCTCCTTAATACTGCCAAGGAAGATGCCGCTTATAAATTTGATAAAGCTGGCAAGCGTTAGTGCTGATCCCAGAACTGCCACCGCCAGCCAAAGAATCCATAACCGGCCTGCCAGGGTCCCGCCGCTTCCGAAATCTATAATTCCCTGGTAGATCATCCATTTCGATGCAAAGCCATTGAAGGGGGGGATGCCCGAAATGGACAGAGCAAATATCAACCCGCAGATATATGTAAACGGCATTTTGACGGATAAACCTCCCAGCCGGTCCAGTTTGGTTTCTCCGGTTGCTGATCTTATATTCCCCGCAACAAGGAAGAGCCCGCTCTTGTAAATAGCATTGTTTATCATATGGAACAGTCCCGCTGCCAGTCCCAGAACGCTGCCCAGCCCTATCCCCAGTACCATATAGCCCACCTGTGAGACTGCATGAAATCCCAGTAGCTTTTTATAATCGTGTTGTACCAGTGCCATCATCACGGCAATGATTATTGTTATCACTCCGAGGGAAAGGATTATTAGCCGCAGAGTTTCGCTCATTATGAACATGTCATGACAAATCCTTACAAGGAAATATATGCCAAGCAGTTTGTCAAGTGAAGCTGGAAGATATGCCGAAGATACTGCAGGAGCGTTCTCTGTATAATCAGGTATCCATGAGTGGAACGGGAAGGCCCCCGCCTTGGTAAAGCTGCCCGCCAGAAGTGCTGCGAAAGCCGTATAACTGAGCACTGACCTTGTTTCAAGCGAAATATCGCTCATTGTAACTGAACCTGTAAGTGTATAGAGTATTGCAATACCCAAAATCATGATCCCGTCGGACGAGCCTATCATGATAATGGTTTTTTTGGCTGCGGCAGAACTTTTCTCATCATGTGCCGGGATGAGCTTGTAGAGTGTAAGGGCAAGGATGCCCCAAAGGAAGATGAACAGCAGCAGGTTGTCTGCCATAATTGTTCCCAGTGAGATGCCAAAGGTTATAAGAAAATAGCTGTGAAAGTTGCTGCACCTGTCATTCTGGCTTACACCCCTGATCGAATATACTGATATCAGCAGACCGAAAATTCCCGTTAGCAATACAGTTATTTGGGACAAGCCGTCTATATTGAACCTCATAAATTCGTTGGAGCCGTGCATGATCCGGCCCAGATTTTCACCCGCCACCTGGATCTCAGGAGTGTAAAGTCTCACCAATCCGGGTTCTGCCCTGAATATAAGCCATGTCCCGACGGCAGTAAAGATGGTTACCAGGAGTGTCAGAATATCTTTCCCCTTTTTATCCTGCTCGGGAATTACAAACAGCAATAATCCTGCAACAACCGGTACGACTATTATGAGTCCTGTAATATCCATTATTATATTTATTATCTTAAACAATGGTTAAAACCCTGCAATTTATCCAGGTACTTTAGTTTCCTGGCTCTTTAACAACCTGTTGATATTTAACACATCCTGAATTAGTTCATTGACTTTTTTGTGTTTTTATCTTCTCCGTCTTCCTTCGGCTGATATCCAGCAGTTCGTAACCGCTATAGAGCCTTTCTTTACTTGCAAAATCGTATGCCACCGCCATCCGTTCGGTGCAGCAGTAGCATGGGTCAACAGCAGCCAGCGAAATTGTTGCATCGGCAATGGTCTGGCCAACGCAGGACTTTTTGAATGTGGCAATATTCACATAGCTTGGTGCCCTAATCTTGTGACGCACCGGTGAATTTGAGCCGTCTGTCACCACAAAATGGAATACCTCGCCCCTCGGTGCCTCGGCACGTCCGGTTCCTATCCCCTCAGGTATCTCGCGCACCTGGATTTCCGTATCACCCTCCTTCTCCCTCTTCATTTTATTCAGGCACTGCTCTATAATTTTGATTGATTCGTACATTTCCAGCAGCCTTACCTCGGCCTTGGCAAACACATCACCTGCCTCTGCTGTTATAACTTTCCAGTCGACCAGACCATAAGCCGCATATGGATCGTCCCTCCTGATATCAATATCCACCCCTGAGGCCCTTGCTGTTGGCCCCACTGCGGCATAATCTGCAATATCCTTTTTAGTCAGTATACCCACCCCTTTAGTGCGCGCATGTATTACCGGATCGTCCATAACTGCACCGGTCAGAAGGTCGGTTTTCCTTTTTACCACCTGCATCACCTTTTTAATTTCTCTGATCTGTGGGTCGGTTATATCCCTTCTGACCCCGCCTATCTTAAACATAGCGTAGCTGTTACGGTTGCCGGTTATCATTTCAAACAGGTCGAGAACCGGTTCGCGGTATTTCCATGCCCACATAAAGACCGTATTGTAGCCCAGGAAATGCCCCGCCAGTCCCACCCACAGCAGATGGGAGTGCAGCCTTTCAAGTTCGCCGATAATAGTGCGGATATATTTTGCCCTGTCGGGCACCTCTATGTCTGCAATCTCCTCCATGGCATTTGCAAATGCAAACGGATGGGAGGTGGAGCAGATACCGCAGATACGCTCCACAAGAAAAAATACCTGGTCGAAAGTTTTCTGCTCACTCAGCTTCTCAATACCACGGTGGTTATAACCTGTCTCCCACTTGATATCCTTCACTATTTCGCCCTCACAATAAAGCTTGAACAGTTCCGGTTCCTCCTGGAGCGGATGGTAGGGGCCAATCGGTATGATCTTTTTATTACTCATTTTCTGCTTGCTGCTTTTGACTAATTTGATTTGCGGTAGGGATAAACACCCTCTGCCCAGTTTCCGTCCGACAGTAATTTCTCGAGGTTGGGGTGGTTCCGAAAGTTAATCCCCAGAATTTCATACATCTCCCTCTCTATCCAGTTGGCTGCGGTAAATAAACCCGTGAGCGATTCTATTTCCGGCTTGTTCTCGTCAAGCACCACCTGCACATTTATTATATTGCCGGTTGCGTCGTCACTGAAATGGTAAAGTATCTCAATCCCTTTTCCGGTATGCATAGCCGAAGCAATTATGAACCTTAACCGGAGATGCACTTGCATGAACCGTGCAACATTGACTATTGCCCCGGGGTTTATATGGACACTAAGGCGTGTTTCCTTGAGGTAATCAATCTTTAACAGGTCTTTTTCAAACACTGCTATTATTGTATCTGCCAGTTTATCTGTTTTCATTATCTATCCGAATTTAGCCTGAACCAGTTTTACTATTCCTGCCAGTATCGCTTCCGGCTTGGGCGGGCATCCCGGTATGTAGGCATCAACAGGAATGATTTTATCTACCGGACCGGCAAAAGTATCCCCTTCGGCGAATATTCCGCCAGTGCATCCACACGCCCCGATAGCCACAACCAGGCATGGCTTTGCAGTTTGTTCATATACTTCAAGGAGTCTTGACCGGGCCCTTTTATTTATTGAACCGTTCACCAGGATCACATCTGCATGACGCGGAGACCCCACCAAAAGCATGCCGTAGCGCTCCACATCAAATCTTGGTGTGAGGCAGTCCAGTATCTCAATATCGCAATTGTTGCAGGACGCCCCTCCGAAATGGAACAACCAAAGTGACTTTTGGAGGCATAAACTCTTTATACTCACTGTTTTATCTGTTTTTCAGTTGTAATTATGTTGTTGCTAACCGGGATCAGTAAATATTTCACTATTTGTTTTATGCATAAAGATTATTTACAAGCCTGAATATGTCAATATAATGGCAATTAAAACCAGTGCATTCATCCAGATGAAGAAGAAACGCATGGCCTGACCCACCTTGAGCCTGGGATTTGTGTTCCTGATCAGGGTAAGCAGCAGCACTACTGCAAGAATTTTGAGCACCGACCATAGTATCGATGTGCCGGTAAGCGAAAGTCCCCCGAGCAGCAGCACTACCGCCAGTGCCGGAAGAACGAACAACATGATATATTTTGTAAATTTGATCATGGCGTAGGGAGGCCCTGAATATTCTATAAAGGCCCCTCCCGACAGTTCAGTTTCAGCTTCTGCAATATCAAACGGTACCATACCCAGTTTGGCCTGTATGCAGAATATCAGGGGGATAAACAGCAGAACACCTGAAAGACTGCCTATAAGTGCTCCGTTCTGTTGCTGGTAAGCGATGATCTCATAAAGACTTATGTTCATCCCCGATTTCATTATTACCGTGGCAAAAATCAGCAGCAGGGTTAGCTCAAAACCGATCAGCAGCTTTATCTCCCGTGAGGCACCGACCGATGCAAGCGGATTTCCCGAAGCCAGTGCTCCTGTCACATAAGATATTGATGGGATGGTAAGAAGATAGAAGATCACTATTATATCACCCCTGAAACCGCTTGTTATGCCAAATGCCGGCAGAAGGATTAATGCAGCAGAGATCGATGCACCAGACAATGCCAGAACCGGAGCAGAAAGAAATGTCAGCACCGACCCCCTTGCCGGCACAATGGTCTCTTTGACAAGCAGCAATTTCAGAAAATCATAAAAAGGCTGCATCAGAACCGGTCCCCGTCTGAACTGCACCCAGGCAGTAACCTTCCTGTCGAACCAGCTCAGCAATCCGCCAACAACACCGGCAAACAACAACCCCGGAAAAACAAGAAAGTAAAACAGATTCTCTGCCATTCCTTTAATTTTATTTGTTCCGGCTGTGTCCCTGCAACCGCATATACAGCCTTATTGATTATTCTTCTTCAGGAGCCCTTACCGGATTACCGGCTATCATTCCGGTTCTTTCGCCTCCTTTATCTCCTCCCACCTTTTTTCCTTTACCAGTACCAGATCGTTCATCCGGTATATGTTGTTTTCGGGGTCCTCATCCATATCAACCCATTTTACAGAGCCACCGGGGCAATTATCGATGAATTTCCTTATCTCAGCCTTATTGTTAAGATCGAAGTAATTATCCATGGTCCTGTGATGTTCAAAAAAGTCGCTCATCATTGTGCCGAACGGGCATATCACCACACACGATTTACATGCGATGCAGAGATTTGTAGAACGCATGATCATACCTTCACCATCCTTATCCAGTGCGTCGGCAGGGCAGGCAGATATGCACGGTGCATCCTCACATCTCCGGCAGGTATACCTGAATACAGCCAGTTCTCTGATAGTTTTCCTTCCGTTGGTATTTGGAAATTCACTCAGCACACCCTCCGGTCTCAGATCATCGGATGACTCTCCCGGCCTGTTTTGCCGTAGCATATCAAGATCTATCAGCAGTTTTTTTTCCATACCCTCTATTGTGAAGAATAATATCCTGAACTATTATGCCGACTGAGGTTAACCTTATATTCCCACCCTATTTCCATATATCCGGCTGATCCTTTATCTCATCATAACTGAATACCGGGCCGTCCTTACAGACGAAGTACTCACCCATCATGCAGTGACCGCATTTACCCAGTCCGCATGACATGTTCTTTTCCATCGAAAGATATATTTGTCTGTCCTTATAGCCCATCTCAAGCAGTTTCATCACACCGAATTTCATCATAATGGGCGGGCCGCAGACTACCGCAACCGAATCGTCAATATTTACTTCCACCTTGTCAAGCAGCACCGTTGCCACACCCACTTCCCCGGCCCAGGTCTCATCAGCAACATCGACTGTACGGTGGACCTCGAACTTGTCGATCGTTTTAAGATTTTCAATATAGGGTTTGTAAATACATTCGGCAGGATTCTTTGATCCGTAGCAGAAAGTTACTTTCCTCACTTTATCCTTTTCGGCCTCAAGGTTGTAAAGCAACGACCGGAGCGGTGCAAAGCCGCATCCTCCTCCAACTATCAGGATCTCTTTTCCGTAAAGCCTGTCAAGCGGATAACCCCTTCCGTACGGCCCTCTTATACCCATTATCTCGCCGGGTTTCAGATTATGGATCTTTTCAGTAACATACCCGGCTTTCATAATGGTGATCTCTATCCTGTCCTTTACAAGGGGAGATGATGAAGGGGTGAACGGGGCCTCTCCTGTACCGTTCAGCGTCAGTTCGACAAACTGTCCTGTAGCAAAGGAGAATTCCTGTTCAGGCACCAGCACAAAACTTTTAATAGTTGGTGATTCCTCTATCACCTCTATCAGTTCGGCTCTGAGTGGCTTGTATATGTTTGTCTCTTTCATGAATTTTTTTCTGATGCAAGTTCTTCAAGCAACTCATTCTTGCTTATCTTTCCTATGCATGTATCTATGCACCTCCCGCATCCCGTGCAGGCAATTGATTTGAATTTTAACGGTTTCCATACATATTTGCACTGGTACCGGTTCCTGAATCGTACAAACAGCTCCCCGAGAGGGTCCTCGCCTGCTGCAACCTTTTCAAATCCAGGGTACTGGCAGGTGTCAAGCTGCCGTATCTTCTCAAAGTCCGGTCTGTCGATCAGTAAAAAGCAGGTACATGTGGGACAAATGGCAGCACATGCACCGCATGATACACAGGTGGATGCATAGGATTTCCATATTTTGTCAGGTGAATCTTTTATCAGCTTGCCCGATAGTTCGTAACCGGGCAGATTTTTGTTTTTATCTTTGAGCAACCGGGTTATTTCGCTCCTTTTTTCATTGATCTCACTGGCCTCGTCTTTTGATGCTTTGATGATATCTGCATATTTCCCCATCTCTTTTAATAGCTCCGCTCCCCTGGCCGAAAGGCTTTGCAGGAACACCAGGTGTCTGTCCCTTGCAAGCATCAGGTCGCAGTTTTTTTCCGGATACGGTTTCAGGCCATAGCTTGTACAATGGCAGTTTTCAACGATTGAGCGGCAGTCGTATCCTATCAGGATGAAGTTCTCCCTTCTGTTTTTGTAATAGATATCTGTATAATCTCTTTGCAGGTACATTTCATCGAGAATATCCAGTGCTGCCAGGTCACAGGAGGGGACGCCCATTATAATTGCAGGTTTCTCTATACCAGATTCAACAGTGACGTTTTCTTTTACCGGAAGGAAAAATGTTTTAACCGGTGTGGCAGGTTTTGGATGGTTGTATATGATGTTGCCGGTATTTTCCTTATCTACCAGTTCGTAGTCCTGGGACCCGTTAAATTCTACCGGTGCAAACAATGAATAGGACGCCGAAAACTGTCCCAGTACAGCCTGCCAGTCAGTCATGGATATGACAAACATCTTATCCATAAATTGCTCGATTGATTGTTTAATGAAGCAAATTATTAAATTCGCTGTTACTGATCAAAAAAATGTGAATATATTTTAGGTAACGCGAGTTATTAATATTTAGACAAAATAAACGGAGGGGTGCAGGGAGCTGAATAGCAGGATCAAGAAAATTATTTGTATATTCTCAAATTAGGTTATATATTTATTGTGAAAAATAAAATGTGAAAACTGTAACAATAAAATGGTAAACCTGGTTCAAACCAAGCGTCTCCAGAAATACAGGATGGCACTGTTGCGGTTTAAAAAGATGGGCTTAAAGAAGACTTTCTCACATAGCCTGTCAGAAGAGACAAGTGTAAGCGCTGTTCTTATCCGGAAAGATTTTTCGCAGTGCGGGATCAGGGGGAAAAGAAGGGGCGGGTATGATATTGATCTTTTGCTTGGAGAGCTGAAGAAAATTTTTGGCCATGAAAAGGAGCAGAATATCATTATCGTGGGACTTGGAAATATAGGCTCAGCACTGGTAAAGTATGAAGATTACCGGCAAAGCAATATGAATATGGTAGCAGCATTTGATATTGATCCGGCAAAGCGTACCCGCAGGTATCCGGTACCGGTGTACTCGCTTGAAAATCTCAGGGAGGTAATAGATACATTTGATGTGTCGGTTGCCATACTTGCTGTGCCTGAGTTTTCAGCCCAGGAGACTTCCCGGTACCTTGTTGAAAACGGCATCAGGGGAATACTGAACTTTGCACCTGTGCTGCTAAAGGTGCCGGATCATGTTCTTGTAAACAATGTTAATGTTATGATAGAGCTGGAGAGGCTGATGTATCATATTGGCGTCATTCAGGATTAGTTAGAGTCCGGGTCCAGGTGTAACGCATCAGGCGGGTATTCCGGACAGGCACCGAGGATTCATTAAATCAATATCATCCCTTTATGGCAGAAGTGTTATCAACCATAGCAGCCATACTTGTCAAGGTCGGCGGACTGGTACAGGGAGTCGGGTACAGGCCCTTTGTTTACCGGCTGGCAGGAGAATGTAACGTTAAAGGATGGGTAATAAACCGCAGTGACGGGGTGCTTATACATGCACAGGGTGAGATTTTTGAAATTGAGAAATTTGCCGGGTATATAAGAGATAAAGCCCCGGTTGCTGCCAATATCTCATCGGTTGAGGTCACAAAAGTTCCAGCCGGTGATTATTCAGGGTTTGAAATACAGGGTAGCCTGCCGGTTCCCGGCAGTATAACCGGCATCAGCCCGGATATTGCAGTTTGTCATGAATGTATTGATGACCTGAAAAACCAGCCTGCCAGGATTTCTTATCCTCTTATAAACTGCACAAACTGCGGTCCCCGTTTCTCAATCATATCAAAGTTGCCTTACGACCGCAATCACACCAGTATGGATAGTTTTGCAATGTGTCCAGTATGTGAAAAGGAATACACCGATCCGGAAGACCGGAGGTTCCACGCCCAGCCTTTATCCTGTAACAGTTGCGGACCCTCTTACAGTATCGCAATCAACGGATATCCGGGCGGCATATCCGGCAGCCACTGGAGCAACGGTGCCACTGCCAGCCTTCCCGGATCACCCTCACATGGTCCCGGGTTAAACTATGATAAAGTGAGCCGACTGCTTGAAAATGGGGCTGTGGTCGCCATAAAGGGAACAGGTGGATATAACCTTTTGTGTGATGCATTGAACCCCGGTGCCGCTCAAAGAATAAGAGAAATAAAGGGCCGGGAAAGAAAGCCATTTGCTGTAATGTTCAGAAATACGGATAAGGTGAAGGAGTACTGCAGGGCAGATAAAAATGAGATGGATCTTCTGCAGTCCTGGAGAAGACCGGTTGTGCTTTTAAAAAAGAATCTGTTCGGGCAGGCTGAGAAGATACCCGGCCTGGTTAACGGGGGACTCGATACCATTGGTGCAATTCTTCCGTATATGCCATTCCATTACCTTTTGTTTGAGCAACTGAAACTTCACGCCCTGGTATTTACCAGCGCAAATACCTCCGGCGATCCCATAGTGTTTGATGACCATAAGGCCTTAAATCTTTTTGGAACTCAGGCTGATGCCCTGGTACCCTATAACAGGGAAATAATCAATCCGGTCGATGATTCTGTATGCCGCCTGGCAGGGAAGAACGTACAGATACTTCGAAGGGCCAGGGGATATGTGCCTGAAATGATAAGTTTGCCGGTAACGGTTGAAGGCGTATTTGCAGCAGGCAGCGATCTTAAGAATACATTTGCTATGGGCAGGGACAACCAGGCTGTTTTAAGTCAGCATAACGGCGATCTGGAGAATTATGAAGTATTTTGCCGTTACAGGGATAACATAGACCGGTTTGCATCGCTGTTCAGTTTTAAACCCGGAATGGTTGCATATGACATGCATCCGGGTTTCCATTCGTCGAAATTTGCCGCAAAACTGGCCGAAGAAACGGGTAGCAGGCATACCGGGGTGCAGCACCATCATGCCCATATTGCATCGTGCATGGCGGAGCATGGCATCGTAAAAACCGTTACAGGGGTTTGTTTTGACGGTACCGGTTACGGAGATGACGGAAACATCTGGGGTAGTGAGTTTATGGTCTGTGATTATCATGGCTATGAGAGGATCAGCCATTTTGATTACATCCCTTTGCCCGGTGGTGAGGCTGCT
Organism: Bacteroidales bacterium; assembly: GCA_007120695.1. Classification (GTDB taxonomy): domain Bacteria; phylum Bacteroidota; class Bacteroidia; order Bacteroidales; family PUMT01; genus PXAP01. The sequence continues at coordinate 12,309 of SKND01000133.1, forward strand.
ATCACTGAACCATGGCGGATAGCTCTGGCATGTTTGAGGAAGAACGGGTACTCCGGCACAGAAAGGTGGATTGATATGTACCTGAAGGATGTTCCTGCAGAAAATATAGGAATAGTTGATGAAATGATTACCAGAGGTATAAACACCCCTCTCAGTTGCGGCGCAGGGCGTCTTTTTGACCTCGTTGCCGCACTGACAGGTTTATGTACCATTGCAGATTATGATGGTGAAGCTCCAATGCTGCTTGAAAGTATTTGTTCAGCAGGTAAGGAAGATGGTTATGATTTTTCTGAAGGGATATACCCGGTTATTGATCAGGTTATGAGTGACCTGGAAAGGGGTGTGGCACCCGGCTGTATATCTTCCCTGTTTCACAATGGTATGGCAGAAACGATACATAAAAAAGCAAGGTATATAGCGGCAGGTGCCGGTACAGACAAGGTGGTCCTGAGCGGTGGAGTGTTCCAGAACTCATATTTAACGGAAAGGGTGATTCGTTTATTTGACAATGACAAACTTAATGTGTTTATTAACAAAAGGGTGCCCCTGAATGACGGGGGACTGGCACTCGGACAGCTGGCAATTGCTGCTGAAACCTTATAATTATTATGTGTTTAAGTATCCCGGTAAAAATTATGGCCATCGAAGGCGACTATGCAACAGTCAGCTTTGGAGGCAACAGTTACAGGGCCGGACTGCAACTGACAGACAACCTTAAGGTGGGCGATTATGTGCTGCTCCATGCAGGATTTGCAATCCAGAAAATTGACAGGAAAGAAGCAGAGGAGACTCTCAGGCTTATAGATGAGATGAAAAATCTTTTATGAAATTCATGGTTCATAAAAGTCTCAGGATTAGAGTTCAGTAAAGGTTGCAGGTTTATGATTTAAATTATCTGCCGGGTTTAAGGTTTATGACCATTAGCATTAGCATTAGCATTAGCATTAGCATTAGCATTAGCATTAGCATGATCATGCAACCTTATAAGGAAAGTGACGCCCCAAAACAGAAATGTAAATAGCGGCAAAAAACCGGATTATGGATTTGACAGGGTCATTCAGGGAGCAAGGGAGGGTTGATACACTCCTGGGTCATATCCGCCGGGAGGCTGCCGGCGAATATATATTTATGGAGGTTTGCGGCGGACATACCACTGCCATACAGAGTTACGGTATCCCGGGTATGCTGCCGCACGGTATCCGGCTGATATCAGGTCCCGGCTGCCCGGTTTGTGTTACATCGCAGACTTTTATAGATCACGCGATAGCACTTACAGGGATGCCTGATGTAACAGTTGCCACTTTTGGCGATCTTGTGAAAGTGCCTGGCAGTGAGAGCTCGCTGGAAAGAGAGAAGGCCGGGGGTGCCGATGTCAGGGTTGTCTACTCGGTTAACGAAGCTATAAGTCTCGCTGAAAAAAACCGTGAGAGAAAGGTCGTATTCCTGGCAGTTGGTTTTGAAACTACGGCACCAGGTACGGCTGCAGGGGTGCTTGATGCCGCAAAGAGGGGGATACGGAATTTCTTTCTTCTTTCTGCTCACAAGATAATGCCTCCTGCCATGAGAGCTGTCGTAACCGGGGGAACACACGTAAACGGTTTCATCTGTCCGGGTCATGTCAGTGCCATTACAGGAAGTGGGATCTACCGGTTTTTGCCGGATGATTTTGGCGTTGGATGTGTGATATCTGGTTTTGAGCCGCTGGATATCCTCCAGTCAGTTCTTATGCTGATCAGGCAGGTCAACCTGAAAAGGCCGGGGGTAGAGGTTCAGTATACCAGGGCGGTTAAACCGGAGGGAAACAGGAAGGCAGTTTCAATTATGAATCAGGTGTTCCGGGTGTCGGACGACTGGTGGAGGGGATTCGGGGTTTTAGCGGGGAGCGGACTAAGACTGAGGGAGGGATATGAGAATATTGATGCGGAAAAGGTCTTTCCCGCTTTCGCAGAAAAAAATATTGATGAGGGGGACTGCATCTGCGGTGAAATACTCAGGGGAACAAGTACTCCGGGCGAGTGTCCTCTCTTCGGCAAGGCTTGCAACCCCGGTAATCCGGCAGGGGCCTGTATGGTATCATCAGAAGGAGCCTGCAATGTCTATTTTAAATACAGGAATCCCCATGATACTGCGTATCACAAAAAATATTAAATAAAACAGGGTTGCGCCGTGTAAGTCCGTGAGGTGAGGATTTAAAGGCGAACTAAATATAAATTTAAAATTTAAATTAATGAAACACCTCTTAGTCTCCCTGCAGGTAACCAATCCTGTCCGGCAA
>SKND01000346.1 GCA_007120695.1 Bacteroidales bacterium
GATGTAGAATTGACTTTTAGTCGATTTCACATGCAATAATAAGTCCTTTTAGCCATATTCATCTGATGTGAAATTCATGTTATTTTGTCTGACAAAGGCTGATGCGGGTTTAATCTAAACAATAATTAACTCAAGTTGCTAGCTATAACACTATTAATTAATGACCTAAAATTGCTAAAATAAACTGGTATTAACAAATCTTCCATGATTTCAACAACTGGAAGGTGTTTTGCTTTTATTGAGTTGGTTTTAATAATCAGATGTATATCTCAAAAACCTAAATGAAGCCTGACCTGATTAATTCACAATGTGAAGAACATGCTCTAATGATAAAAAACTCTGAAAAACAGACAAAAAGGTTTGAAATGGTATTTCCTAAAATGCAAATAATATAAGATTTTAACTACTAAATTATTATAAATGTTCTTACTTTTTATGTCGCCATTTAATCACAAAACCATATGGATATGAAGATCAAACTTCTGATTGTCATTTTGTGGGCAGCATCGGTTATACCGGCTCATACCCAGGAAGTATATCTGCTGTATGACAAATCAATCCCCCAGGCAGTATATGCTGCTGATATTCTAAAGGGAACTCTTGCCGGAGCAGGGTATTCATTACTTGACCAAAGAACCGGTTACGACTACCTTATCAGTATTGATACCGACAGCCTCTCCCTGGATAATGAGGCCTACTCCATCATCCCCGAAAGGGAAATAACAACTGTATACGGGGGAGATGAAGAACACAGGCGGGATGCAATAGCCCACCTGGAAAGTGCACTGGATTACTGGGACAATGTTATTGAGATCACACGTCCCGTTTACAGGGATATGCCGTTGACCCATTATAACGCCGGCAGCCATGAAAGAAATGATGAAAATCTTTTTCACTGGGAAACTATAAGGCACGAAGCTGCCAATGATATTGAAATAGCCAGAAAAACACAGGCTGATTCAGGGCAATAAAACGCTAAGAACAAGATTAAATAGATATTTTCCTGTTTGACAGTATTTTATGCAGCTACCGAATTAAAACTTGTGATTAATTTTTCTCTGCATTGATTTCGGTCATATTCCCAAAGTGAACGGTTAAAAGCCATAGTTCGGCCAAGTTATGATAAAAGCTTAATGGACCCTTAACGACCTGATATAAAATGTGTTCAGGGAAACAGGAATTCCAGGCTCTTCAACATCAAAATCCTGCCACCCGGGAGAATCAGTAGGATTGTATACAATAGCATATTTTCCGTCCGCAGTTTTCTGCCCCCAGACTTTAGACATTTTAGTGACAAAACCTGGTGCTTTTTCCGGCCTGAGCCATGATTTGCCACCATCATTGCTGATCGAACTCATTGCCAGTTTCCCAATTCCGGCAGGAAAAACAGAGCAAACTGCCGGCGATATAATTTTGTCAGTCAAACTGAGGCTGCCATGTCATTTCCGGATCAAGCGGATAAACAGGTCTGCGTATATTAAGATATGGCAGGTTTTCTATTACCTGGTATGCAGTACCGGGTGTGAGTGCCATGATAGCATGAGGAGCAATCTCCCTGAGTTCCGGAAAAAGGTATCCAAGTTTTACGACGACAATCTGGTGCCCCAGCGGGTCAATGCCGAGCTCTTCAAAATCGTTTATCATGGTAAACGACCTGCGCTGACTAAGTAATACGACACTAATACCACCGGCTTGAACTATTGCAGCAGTGTCATTATAGCTTGTCCTGACAACTTTTTTTACAGTCCCCTCAAATGAAAATGGCTGGCCGAAAACCTTATCAATCTTGCCACCAACTGTAAGTTGAACTACTGCCCCGGCACCTGCGGCTTTACAAGTCCTAACAGCATCCCTGTCAGTTATACCAGCAACAATAGCATCGTCCACTCCTTTTTCAATGAGCTTTTCTAGTACCAGGGGCACGTCTCCTGCAGCTCCCGCCGTTGTATTGTCGCCGGAATCTGAGATGTAAACAGTTTCAGGATAATGATCAAGAGCCATTTTAATGGCATCGTCAATTTCTGCCACCGGCACCTCGAAATCCAGTTCATCTCTTGCATCCCAGAGAGTCACAGCCAGACTTTCAGCCTCATTTTCTGCCAGTTCAAGATACGAGGAATCTTTTGCCACCACCTGGACGGTAATTGAGGTCCTGTAAAGGTCAGACCAGGCACAACCTATGAAAATGGATGCATCCATCAGGCCCTCTTTTTCTGCAATAACAGGAAGGCGTTCGTAAATTGATTTTAGCGGCTCTGTAAATGTAATCCCTTTCTCACCCGGTATGAGCAAAGGGACAGGAATATGGGCGATAACTGGTTTATAATCATTTTTGATCGCATCAATAAGAAGCTCCATTGCCCTGATCCGGGTTTCGACAGCGTCAATATGTGGTGCAGTGCGATATGCGGTAAGAATATCAAGCCGGCTCACAAAATCTTTCGACATATTGCCATGGAGATCAAAACTACCGCTTATAAGGACATCATCTCCCACCACTTGTCTCAGGGCACTAACAAAGTATGCCTGTGCATCATCGTACCCCTCTGCATGCAGTGCACCGTGCATATCAAGGAACACCCCGTCAATCCTGCCGGCATTTTCTGCTCCCTCAATTATTTCGTTCATGAATTTTTCAAATGCCTCCCTTGAAACAACCCCATACGGGCGCGCATAGGCGTGAAGGGTGGGTATTATCTCAATGTTGGTTCCGGCAAAGTGTTCTGCCCATTGAGCTTGTTTAAGTACATCACTTCCCCTTAGCTGGGTAAAATCCCCCTCCTGTGTTAGGACAGATACAAATGTGTTTGATTCGTGCCTGATACCGCCGGTTAGTATCCGTATCGCAGGTTCATCCGGTTCTTTGCAGGAGCTGACTAACATGGCCACTATCAGCAACCAGTAAATCATGATGATCTTTGATGAGTTCATTAGGTACAATGAATTCTACATGTGGCAAATATAGATAAACGAATTTTTATTTGCATGTTAAATTGGCTTAAAGTCAAAATATTACTTCCACTGATGTATGGTTTGGTTGCCATCAGACCTCCATCGGCAAACTGGCTCATTCCATAAACATTAGGAACCATCACCCAATCGTAAACATCTATAAAGAGTTCCATGAACCAGCATGGTACTATCTACAGGATCTATTCCGGTAGTTGCGGTCCAAAACGAAGCAGGAATTTTTCGGGTAAAGCCCCAGTAATTTTTAGTCCTTTCTTCGTTGCCTTTCAATTCGTAAACAGCTCTGATAAATTCTCTCCAACCTAAAATTTGCCTGACAAAACCCTCTAAAGAATTGAATGGAATTTCATGATTGCTGGCATAATGCAAAGTTTCATTAATAATAAACTCAGGGGTAATCAAACCCACATTCAGCATAGGTGTTAAAACGCTGTGATGCAATATGTTTTGATCTTGAACAATGGCATCTTCGTACACACCAAATTCAGAAAATCGTATGTTGAAAAAATCCTGTAACCACGTTTTACTCTCGTTAAATGTTGTTGGATAAAAAGAATCAGTATTCAATCTTCCATAATTTTCGGAAAAATATTTTTGTGTGTAAACAACAGCTTCGGTATAAAAATCATTAGGTTTTACAAAATCTACTTTGGGTGGTGTTTTCCCTTTAGGGTATTTCAACCGGTTCTCATTGTCAAAAGTCCATTTATCGTTTATTGGTTTCAGGTTTTTCGTCAATAATATGTTTCTGCTTAGCCTCTGGTGTTTATAGAAATCGGTTTGAAACATGCGCTTTTTATCCGAAAAAAAGTCTTAATGTCTTCGGTTGAATTTATAAATAACGAGAACTGATTTTTATTAGCATGAATATTATGAGCCTTGCAAGCCTTATCAATCCGCTGTTCTAACCAGCAATCGGTGGTATCAATATATTCAAAAGCAGTAATGCCAATCGACTTCATATACGGAATTAGTTTTCTCACATCTGCTAACTCGCTGAATGAATCAATATAAACGACTTTGATATTTTTTGATTTTAGATGGTTTTCATAAAACATCATACTGGCTCTGTGAAAAGCAATTTTCTGTTTGTGAAACATATACTGTTTAAAGAACAATAATTCTTCAACGAAGTAAATGATGTCACATTTCCCGATAAGGAAATTTTGCTCAAACAATTGATGCGGAAAAAGAATTCCTACGTTCGTCTTTTTTTTATTTTCCGTGCCATTTATCAGGTTGTGCATAACTTAATCTATCAATCAA
>SKND01000042.1 GCA_007120695.1 Bacteroidales bacterium
AACGGAGCGGGCAAGACCACTATGATGAGGATAATTACCGGAATCATTCCTGCAGATTCGGGGAGTGTAACTGTAAATGGTATTGATGTTTTGGAGGATTCACTGGCAGTGAGGGAACGTATTGGTTACCTTCCTGAAAACAACCCTCTCTATACAGATATGTATGTGAAAGAATACCTGAGGTTTGTGGCAAAGCTTTATAAAAATGTCAATATCCCTAAAAGGGTTGACCAGCTGATAGAGATGACCGGTCTTGGCCGGGAGCAGCATAAAAAGATCGGGTCCTTGTCCAAAGGATACAGGCAAAGGGTAGGACTGGCACAGGCGCTGGTAAATGATCCGGATGTGCTTATACTCGATGAACCTACCGGGGGACTTGATCCGAACCAGATAGTTGAGATCCGTAACCTCATAGCTTCTTCGGGCCGCGAAAAGACCGTGATGCTGTCGACTCATATTATGCAGGAGGTAGAAGCCATTTGTGACAGGATAATAATAATCAAGCAGGGGAAGATTGTCGCCAATGACAGCCGGGAGAATATAACCAGGCTGAGCGGGATTAAAGGCCAGTCTGTATCTGTAGAGTTTGATGCTGTGGTGCAGGAGGATGAGCTTAAACAGATTCCCGGTGCCGCCAGGGTGATAAGGATCAATGATAAACAGTGGGTTATAGAGAGCAGCAGCGACGAGGACATCCGTGCAGGAATATTCAGATTTGCCGTAGAAAAGAAAATAGCGGTTCTGGCTCTTCAGAAAGAGGAAAAAAATCTTGAAAGCATTTTCCAGGAACTTACCCGTTGATGGTTATACATCTGCCTGGATTCAAATAATTATTTTGAATGTTTATAAATATTATTTAGCTTTGCTCCTGTAATTACGGTGGACGGATTTGACTGATTGCAACCACAGAAAAAAATGCTAAAACGGCTTTCCATTCTGCAAACAATCGCCAACACGGTCCCCCCTTATTTTTTATTAATCACTTAAATTTTGCTTATAATGGCATATTTATTTACTTCTGAATCTGTGTCGGAAGGACACCCCGACAAAATTGCCGATCAGATTTCGGATGCTTTGCTTGATGAATTTCTAAGGCATGACCCTGAATCTAAAGTGGCGTGCGAAACTCTTGTTACAACAGGACTGATTGTTTGCAGCGGTGAAGTTAAAACCCGTGGCTATGTTGACATACAAAAGGTAGCACGTGAAACAGTAAGGCGCATAGGATATACAAAGTCTGATTACCAGTTTGAGGCTGAATCATGTGGAGTGATTTCCTGTATCCATGAACAGAGTCCTGACATAACCCGTGGTGTTGAACGCGACAATGGTGAAAACCAGGGAGCTGGCGACCAGGGTATGATGTTCGGTTATGCCATCAGGGAGATGGATAATTTTATGCCGCTTCCTGTTGAGCTCTCCCATATATTGCTGCAGGAACTTGCTGCGATACGGCATGAGGGCAAAGAGATGACCTATCTTCGTCCTGACTCGAAAGCACAGGTGACCGTTGAGTATGATGATTCTAACGTGGCCGTTAAACTGAATACACTTGTGGTCTCAACACAGCATGATCCGTTCGAGGGAACGGATGAATTTATGCAAAAGAAGATTTCAGCGGATATAAGAGATATCCTGATACCAAGGGTAAGGAAGTCCTCAAGCCTGACTGAGAACATAAGCAAACTGTTTGATGACGGGTACAGACTCCTGGTCAATCCCACAGGTAAGTTCGTGATCGGCGGACCGCACGGAGATACCGGTCTGACCGGAAGAAAGATCATTGTAGATACATACGGGGGTAAGGGAGCTCACGGAGGAGGAGCTTTTTCAGGTAAGGATTCATCCAAGGTCGACCGTTCTGCTGCCTACGCAGCCAGGCATATAGCCAAGAACATGGTGGCTGCCGGAGTTGCTGATGAGATTCTGGTACAGGTGGCCTACGCCATTGGAGTGCCTGAACCCGTGGGTCTTTTTATCAATACCTATGGAACTTCAAAAGTAAGTATCAGCGATCCTGAGATATCTTCAATGGTCACTAAACTGTTTGATCTCCGCCCTTATGCTATAATTAAAAGGTTTGGACTGAAGAACCCCGTTTTTGAGAAATCAGCATCTTACGGACATTTCGGCCGGACGCCATATCAGGCCGAAGTGGAGGTGTATTACCAGGATGATGATACCTACTCAAAAGTGATAAACGGCAGCCAGCGCTTCTTTAAAAAAGTGGAGATGTTTGCCTGGGAAAAGCTTGATGAGGTTGAAAAAATAAGAGAGGCATTCGGTATTTAGCCGGCCTGATCGATTTTTTTCCGGTCTCTCCTTTGCCGGCATTGTTTATTGCCTTATTTTTATCAGGAAAAACTTCCACCTGTGAAACTGAGAGCAGGCATTTTTCTGATTCTCTATCTTTTTGCGGCATGCTGCCTTTATGCTGCCGGGACTGATATTCCCATACAGTGGTCCGGCAATCAGGATTCTCCTGTCTACACATTGCAGAAACCCTCTGCTCCCGGTGTTCAGGGGTTCTCAGGCGACAGGCAGCACGGTGATGCCGGCCAGGAGGTAAGACCCATAAGGGCCAGGGTGGTAAACCAGAGATCCGAACCTGTTATCGGTATTCCTGTCATTTTTGAAGTCGTTGGCCATCCTGCCGGGGGAGGAGACTACCGGGCAGACAGCAGGATGGTTCCAACCGATTCTGCCGGGCTGGCAACAGTCAATTTTAGATTGGGAACGGCAGGTGGGGAGTATCAGATTATTGCCAGGATAAGATCGTCGGGGGAAGAGAATTTGCAGCTCTATACTTTATATGCACGTGAGTCAGACTGGCTGTTTCTTATGGTGATAGGGCTAATCGGGGGACTCACCCTGTTTCTGTTCGGGATGGAGGTGATGAGCAGGGGGTTGCTCCGGTCGGCGGGTGACAAGATGAGAAAGATCCTGGGGAATCTTACTAACAACAGGTTCAGGGCTTTGGGACTGGGGGCCTTTGTTACTATGGTGATTCAGAGCAGCAGTGCCACTAATGTTATGCTGGTCAGTTTTGTCAATGCCGGGCTGATGAGGTTCAGTCAGACAATCGGGATTATCCTGGGAGCGGCAATAGGTACCACCATTACGGCACAACTAATTGCTTTTAAACTTACCGATTTTTCATTGCTATTCGTTGCTGTGGGATTCGTGCTTCATTCCTTTACGGGAAGAGAATCTTCCAGGTATGCCGGTGAATCACTTATGGGTTTTGGTATTCTGTTTTTTGGAATGCATATCATGTCTGATGCAATGTACCCGCTCAGGAGTTATGAGCCTTTCATCCAGATGTTACTGAAACTGGAAAATCCACTTCTTGGAATAATTACAGGAGCTATTTTTACTGCTCTTATTCAAAGCAGTTCAGCTTTTGTGGGGATAATGATAATTCTTGGTATGCAGGGACTTATAAGCCTTGAGGCGTCCATCCCGCTTCTCTTCGGAGCAAATATCGGGACGGCGGTAACCGCCTTACTCGCAAGCATAAAAGCGGACAGGGAAGGAAGGAAGGTGGCAGTTGCAATAACATTATTCAAGGTTTTGGGTGTTCTGCTTTTTGTCTGGTGGATTAAACCCTTTGCAGGCATCATTGAGGGAATTTCTCCGGGACCGGCATCCGGAAGCGATGAGCTGGCAGGACTGGCCACTGTGATACCACGCCAGATAGCAAATGCCCATACCGTTTATAATGTATTTGTTGCATTGCTGGTGCTTCCGTTTACAGGATTGCTGGCCGGTCTGGTTGACTGGTTTATGCCGGTGCGCAAAAAGGAGGAGGTTCAGCCGGTTAATATCCACCATCTTGATGAGAGTATGCTGAAAACACCTGTAATGGCACTCAGTCTTGCGAAAAAGGAGACAATCAGGATGGGGGAGGTTGTAAGAGAGATGGTTAGCGGCATCCTTCCGGTATTTACCAAAAAGGAGCCGGCTTCACTCAAAGATATTGAGATAATGGAGAAGAAGGTCAATTTCCTGCGTGACCAGATAAACGGGTATCTTCTCAAAATAAGCCATGCCGGCCTTCGCCAGGAAAGGATGAACGAGTCTTTCCAGATTCTTTATACAGTAAAGGAATTTGAGCTTATTGCCGATGTGGTCTCAACCCAGATGCATCAAAAGGCAAAATACTGGCTCGGTGCAGGACATTCATTCAGCAAAGAAGGGGAGTTGGAGCTGGTTCAATATCATGAAAAGAC
>SKND01000081.1 GCA_007120695.1 Bacteroidales bacterium
ACTTTACCCCCGGGCCGGACAGTAAGATCAAGACCATCAATACCTGCCAGGCTGAGAGTTTCAGACATAAATTCGGTTTCATATTTATCCAGGTCTTTGGAAAAATAATAGATTTTGGACTGATGGTGGCTCCCGGACTGGATTTCTGATGTCATGGCCCCGGCAAATGGCATAAACACTCCTGTTAAGGCAGTAGTTTGGATAAAACGTCGTCGTGAAAGTTTCATGGCAACTTATTCTTCTTATTAGTATTAGATAATAATTTGCCGTCGGATCGCTTATAAATCTTATTCTGTTCCTTTTAATTTTAGTCTGATCCTTCAGGCTGCCTGTATCGAAAGGCTTCTGAAGAAAATACCTTTTTCATGAGCCCCGATTGAGAAAGAAATCAAAAAACATAAAAGTGCTGTATAAAGAATTCTCACAACTTTCGGATTAAGATTAAGAAAGAGTGGGTTAGTTTGGGTTGGATTATTACTCATTAACAACCACATGCAGATGGCCCACTGCTGTAAACCCATATTCATTTGTACGTTCTACCCTGACAACATAATGACCGGGCCTGGAAAATGAATGGACCGTTTTTGCATATTCGCCTTCATTTTGTGATTCACGTTGAACAACCCCTGAATTAACAACTACTTTTTCAGATCCGTCACCAAAATCCCATATCTCTTCACCTGTATTGCTGCCAAAAGTGCGAACAAGGAAAGTAACCGGATCTCCGGGTTTTATATTTAATGAAGGATGGTATACCGGGTGTATTGCAGGAACCTGCTTCTCAGGATCAGCTTTGTCATATACCTGAACATACATAAAATCATAATCCACATTCCCTTTTGAGTCAGTCACTTTAAGAATTTCACTATATTCTCCTGCTTTGTCATACTTTCGCTTCCGGACAGCCCCCTTTGCCTTTGTACCATCGGTAAATGTCCATTCGCAGGAAACAATCTCACCCTTAAGACTTACCGATTTGGAGCCATCAAGAGTGATCTCTTCCCCTGTCCATGCAAGCAGACGTGGACGTGCAACTGCAACCAGGGATGGATCGTATTTACTTACATATGCTTCCCAAAGGTATGGATAAGCATCCTCAACTTCCCAGGCAGACGTACCGGGATTTTTATAATGCACTCCAAAATGAAGATGAACCCATCCTCCGCTACCACCTTGTTTTCCCATAAAACCTAATGGCTGACCAATCCCGATTCTGGCTCCGGGGATGATCTCAGGTTCTATACTGTCAAGGTGACTGTAACGATAATACCATCCACGGTTATCTACAATCCAGATCACATCGGGCCTTACATCTCCGGGAAGGTCTTCGTAGCCTTCAAGAACTTCATTTTTTGAGGAAACAACCACTCCATCTGTTGCTGCTATTATCTCATCCATTCCCTCTGCACCACCAAAATCATGAGTTGGATGATAACCAATATTTGTGCTTTGAAGATTTTCAGCCCAACCCAAACCTGCCAGTTCATTCTGTGATTGCATCCTGCCCGCAAACCATACTTGCTTAAGAGGATATGAAAATGTTCCGGGCTGTATATAAGGCGAGTCTTTTGGCCAAAGACGGAACCGTGCATCACCCTGCAGTCCGTCCCCATGCCTGTAATAATTTGAAACTGTATGTTCCCTGAGGACAGGACAGTCAATCTTTATATTCCCAACCGTAACCGGTAAATTGTAATTGCCTGAACCAATTGTAATTACTTCACCATTGACAGCAATCTTAACATAAGCCGCTCTAATGGCGTTCCGCGGATTGTCACGGATGATATCAATATCAAGTAACTCCAGGATTACTCTCTCTCCATTTATTAATTCAATTTCTTTAGAATCACCGACATTCAGTTCGGTAATTACATTCAGCCGGGCTAATTCGGGGGATTTAAACCCAAACAAGCAAATAACCATGCAGACAATCGAGATTCGAAAAAGCAATTTTGACATTGTTTACTTTTTTAAATTAGAGAATGGAAATATATTATAAATACCCGCTATCTCAAAATCAGTCAAAGACGGGCTCATCACCTGCTAGGATACTCATCATCCCGGTGCCAGGACCTGCGGTCAGTCAGTTCAGTTTCAGTCTTATATTCATGTGTACAGGGGTCAATCTGGCCGTCGAAATAGTCGTATGAGGAATTGAAACTCATATTGGTTTGGTTTTGAAATATCTATGTTTTAATGTTAGATAAAAACCAATCACAGAAACTTTATTTTTATTGAATCCCTTCCGGTTCAGGAAATTCACGCATCGGACCTGTGTAACGGATGTATGAATCAAAGATTTCCCTGTCCGGTCCCACCACTCTTGGGTCCCCAGATTTTGTCAGCTCCTGCATCAAGGCTTCTTTCAGTTCATCTTCAACCTCAGCATAAGCTGGTTGTCCTGCCAGGTTCGCAAGGTTGTAAGGATCGTTCTTTATATCAAACAACTCGAACTCCGGCCGCCTGGCATGTGCCCAGTCAAAATAGGGCCTGACAGCCTCATCTTCCACATTTTCGATAATAAAGGATTTTGTCGGAGCTGCATCTATGTCGGTAAATGCCCAGTCGGAGTGGTGCACCCCATTTTCATCAATCCCGTAGATCGGCAGAAGTTCATCCTCCGTGCCGGGTTTTATGCGTTGCGGAGCACCGGCAGGCCAGCGTTCTGGTTTAATATTCCAGATAAGCAGGTAGTCCTGGCTGCGGATAGCGCGTTGCGGATAGCCCCAGTTAAGATATCTTGAAGAAGAATGACGTTCCCGGCCTGAAAAAATGTATTTTTTGGATTCATCAACAATACCCTGTTCTTTTGATTTTAAAATGTGCAAAAAGCTTTTTCCCGATATCGGCAACATACCTTCCCGGCTGGTTTGGGTTATTTCAAGGAAAGTTGGAGCAAAATCCGAAAAACTAACAAGGTCTTCCACAACTCTTCCCCCCTGATATTCTTCAGGAAAACGAATAGCAAGAGGTACGTGGATACCATATTCATAGCAATTGGCTTTTGCCCGTGGAAATGGCATCCCATTATCAGAGGTAACGATTACTATGGTATTGTCGAGTTCGCCGATTTCTTCCAGGTAGGTAAGCATTCGTTCCAGATGCAAATCGAACCACTCAATCTCCACGGCATAATCAAGCATATCTCCCCTTACGATTTCATGGTCAGGGAAAAATCCCGGAAGGTCAACCTCTATAAGACTTTTGTCTGTCCGTTTCCATGAATCCTGTTCATAGGCACGATGCGGTTCGCTGGCACCATACCAGAAGAAAAAGGGCTTATCGTCACGGACATTTTCCATGAAATACTTAAAGTTTTCAAAGTAATTAACCAGGCTGATCCGGTCAGATGTCCGTTCATCTCCTGGTGTTCCTGGCTCATACCTGATGTTACTGTGTGCAATTCCTCCTGCATCTGTGGCCCGCCATAATGAATCATTTTCATCTCTGGCATACTGGAAAGGGGAAACCCCTTTACCGGTACGACCAGTTACATAACCATTTGCATCGAGCAGGTCGATAAAGGGTACATGCTTCTTCAACCATGAAGAAGCGTGCTGTCCTGATTGCTCATTTTGCCAATGGTAGCGGCCTGTCACTAATGCACTTCGTGATGGGGCGCACCCCGGTGAACCGGCAAAGCCGTTTGTGAAGTATATTCCCTCACCGGCTATACGGTCAAAAGCGGGAGTGTTGATAAAATTACTGCCGGAAAAGCTGGTGTGCCCGAATGACTGGTCGTCGCTGATGGCAAACAATATGTTGGGCCGTTTCGGTTCGTCAAATTGCTGACTGCCACAACCGGCGAGTTGAACAGAAACAAGTGTTACCGATGCAAGGAATATTGGTTTCATGATTATTATCAGATCTTATGTAAATCAATTTAGATAATGTACTCTTTTGTTCATATCACCAGATGAATTCCATATCATGATCATCCGGGTTCACCTGCCATTTATCCATAAGTCTTTTGGCGGACCTGACATCATAATCATTGCGTGTCAACTCCGGCAATTCTTTTAGCATGTTCACCACACCGGATATCAGCTCAGGTGTTTCAGCTTCGATACAATCAATGGCATTAAGCGCATGGCAACGGGCAAACTCATTAGGATCTTTCAGCACCCGTATCAATGCTTTTTTGGCCTCTTCCTTTTCTCCCATGTTGTAGAGTGCTTCGGCGGCAACGGTAACTACATTCGCCGACTCATCTG
>SKND01000075.1 GCA_007120695.1 Bacteroidales bacterium
ACCCTGTTTTTCGGACTATACTATTTTATGACCGGGCTGCACGCCCTTCACATTATCATCGGGGTAGTGCTGATCGCTACGGTAATGTACCGGGTTTACAAATCCAGGGTAAGAGAGGATAAATATGCACTTCTTGAAAACACCGGCCTCTACTGGCACCTGGTTGACCTGATATGGATCTTCCTGTTTCCCCTTTTCTATCTTGTAACCTGAATAAACCTTATTAAAATGGATAACAACGGCAAACCCCATATAGTACCATATAAAAACCATATTGCAGTCCTCGCAGTACTGCTTATCCTTACTGCCCTGTCAGTAGCTGTTACGAGTATAGAGCTGGGACCGCTGACGGTGACAGTTGCCTTGCTTCTCGCTACTGCTAAGGCCCTGGTTGTTCTGATTTATTTCATGCACCTCAAGTTTGACAATATAATATATTCAATAATGGTTGCTTTTGTTATGTTCTCAATAATAAGCATAATTGTGATAACCTTTTTGGATTACTTATTCAGATAATTCACTTACCATGATTTCAGAAACTAGAGACGTATCAAATTTTGTATCAGGGTTCGAAACCACATTCATGCTGATTTTCTGGGTGGCGGTCTTCTTCATTGTAGGGATTTCACTTACAATGCTCTGGTTCATATACCGGTACAACCGCAAGAGAAACCCTGTTGCCACACAGATAAAAGGCAGCCTGACACTTGAGATCATATGGACGGCGATACCGGTCGCCCTGGTCCTTGTCATGTTCCATTTCGGGTGGACCGGCTGGAAGCCGATGCAGGAGCCCCCGGAAGACGCAATGGTTGTAAAAAGTTATGCACGTATGTGGAGCTGGTTGTTCGAATATGAGAACGGCCGGCTGACTGATACCCTGTTTGTTCCCCAGAACCGGCCAGTCAGGGTCGACCTTATTGCCCAGGATGTTCTCCATAGTCTCTATATTCCAGCTTTCCGGATAAAGCAGGATATGGTTCCCGGCAGGGAAAATTTTCTCTGGTTTGAAGCCGGCCAGCCTGGAACCTACGATCTTTTCTGTGCCGAATACTGCGGTTTGCAGCATGCATATATGACCACTGCAGTCGTGGTCATGCCTGAATATGATTTTGAGGAGTGGCTGGCCGATACAACACAGGTACTTTTAGCCGACACCGAAGATCCCGTTGCTGCCGGAAGGCAGATCATTAGAATGAACGGATGCAATGCATGTCACTCTTCTGACGGGACAGAACTGGTGGGACCTACATTCAGGGGACTTTACGGATCAAACGTCAGGGTTATTACCAATGGAGAGGAAAGGGAAATAGTTGCAGATGATGATTATATAAGACGGTCCATCTATGAGCCGGATGCAGATATAGTGGTGGGATATAGCCGGGGACTTATGCTGTCGTACCAAAACCTTATCGACGAACAGGGCATACAGGATATAATCGAATACCTGAAAACCATTCAGTAACACCTTGTCTTCGTTGCCCCTGCTTAGAAGTTTCTGTCCATAATGTCCACCTGCTGCAGTGCATTCGTCAGAAAAATGGTCATTGCCCCATGCAAACCCTGCTTTTTTGACCTCGCAAGCCCTGCATCCGAACATTATGATTCAGATCTGGCTTTGGAGAATGACTTTAATTAGATGGGACTGCAACGAAAGGAAGCTTTTCAAAATAATGAAGGATACTCTTAACGTAATTGAATATCTCCGGATAGCCGGATCATTATCAAAAATACGGATCTCATTATCGGTAACAGCAACAACTTTTACCGGGTATTATGTATATAGCGGCAGCCTTTCACCGTTATTGCCGCCCCTTCTTGGTGGCATATTCCTGCTTGCTGCAGGTTCATCAGCATTGAATCACATTCAGGAAAGGGATACAGATGCAATGATGGACCGGACAAAGGGAAGGCCCCTTCCTTCACAACTGGTATCATCACGTCAGGTTATGGTTTTTGCAGTTGCAGCCCTTATTGGCGGCACGGCAGTTCTGGCATCAAATTTTATATTTGCCGTACCCATGCTCGGGCTGTCCAATTTAATCTGGTATAACGGAGTATATACCCCACTCAAAAAGGTCACTGCATTTGCAGTCATTCCCGGTTCAGTTACCGGAGGCATTCCGCCACTAATAGGATGGGTGGCAGCGGGAGGAGGCTTTGCCGATACGGATATCATGGTGATTGTGCTATTTTTCATTATCGGGCAGATACCGCATTTCTGGTTATTGTTGCTTAAGTATGGGAAGGAGTACGAAAATGCCGGGTTGCCAAGTATTACTTCCCTCTTTTCGAAAATACAGATCAACCACATCAGTTACGCATGGATAGTGGCCGCTGTAGCATCATCCGCCCTTTTGCCAGCCCGGGGCCTGATCACGGGGATTCCCCTCATGACTGCCTATATTCTTGCAGCGGCATTCCTGATCATCGTATCGGTTCTCCACAACCTCAACAGCACAGAAAACCGTCAATGGATAACATTTACAGCACTTAACCTGTTCTATCTGCTGATGATGTTGCTCCTGGTTCTGGAAAAGATCATCTGATCAAAATTCAGGGCCCTTCTGCTCGATATTTACTGCCCCTTCCGGAAAAAGAAAAGTACATAACATGATTCGGACTTAATGTATAGTGAAATTGACTTTCTGCAGGTTTCACCTTCGTCTGAACTCACATGGGATGCAATACTCGTTTAGCTTTATATACCAGATGTGACTTACATGTGTCTTTGTGTAATTTAAAATTGTCTGAATAATTGGAATTGGCGAACAATAACCCTGCAATATTTGTTTACTTATTATAAAAACCGCCTGACCTGATAATTTGGCGGATATCAAAAACATTATTGCAAAATCCTGATAAAATCAAAATGAGACAATTAGCATTTATACTTATTGCAGCAGCAACTTTAGCTGCGTGCCAGAGCAACTCCAATTCAGCAGGAGATACCTCCGAAAGTGAAACCACTGTTCTGCAAATTGCACCTGAAAACCTGGTTTCTATGAGCTTCGAAGTTGAAGGAATGACTTGCACAGGCTGCGAAAATACCGTTGAACGTTCGCTGAAGACGATGGCAGGGGTGGCAGAGGTCGATGCCTCACATGAAACAGGCAAAGCCCTGGTTCAGTATGACAAAACCAAAGTCACCGAAAAGGAGGTAGCAGACAATATTGCTGCACGTGGTTATAAGGTCACAGGATATACGGAGGCCGAATAAACATATTTACAAATGGTGGCTTACACTCTCCTGTATGAACGGGTCTTTTTTCACATAAAGAGGCGCCTTTGACAGGGTTCTAAGGAAAAGGAGCATAAATACTCCTGCAAAACCGAGAAAACTACCGGCCTCTATAAATCCAATCCGTAAAACACCAGTAGTGCCCGGCATAATCTGAATGTAGAGACTTATATAGAATCCTGCCAAAAGAAGTATGCTGACAGGTATCAGCACTGCTTTTTTCCTGGCCAGGTCATCCGACATAAGGAGAATAAAAGGAATTGTCCAGTTTATAACCAATTCTGCATAAAAAAGGAGTGTCCACGGTTCATTTACCCTGTAGACATAATAGAAAGTGGTTTCGGGAATATTTGCATACCAGATAATCAGATACTGCATAAACCAGAGGTATCCGAAGACTATGGAAAGCCTGAAAAGATAGCGTGCAAAATCATTAAGGTGGTATTTATTGAGCGCCTCGAGATATCCGGCTTTATTAAGCAATATCACTATAATTACCAGCAGGGCAACTGCATAATACAGTGATGAGACTATCGCCCTGATTCCGAAAAGTGTGCTGAACCAATGCGAATCGATCGACATGATCCAGTCGAACGATGCAACTGTAAAGGTAATGCTGAAGACAAAAATATAAACCATCGACAGATGCTTGCTTTTCTCATGCCATGCAAGGCCCTCCTCTATGTCTCCCCGCAGTGATGCCCGGCGAATCAGTATAATCAGGACAATCCACGCGCAGAAAAGCAGTATGGCACGGATATAAAAAAACGGGATATTAAGGTAGGGAGATTTATGGGCTATCAGCGCATCCGTTTCTGTTATCCCGGGTTCTGCCCACTCGTAAATATCCCTGACACCGGCAAACAGAACAAGCATAACAATGAATGCAAATGGTACGTACGAAGCCATTGACTCGGGTATCCTTTTGAACATTGACGACCAGCCGGCATCCGTAACATGGTGGAGCGAAAAGAAGAAAACGGCTCCCAGTGAAAGTGAAAGGAAGTAATAATTGTTCAGTAACAAGCTGGTAAACGTCCTCGACTGGTCAGTTACAAACCCGGTAATCAGGGCGATTATGCCAATGCCGGTTAATATCAGTGCCAAAAGCCTGACTCTTTGAGGAATAGTGAAGGTTTCTCTCATATCGGTAATAATTTAGCAGCCTTTAATAGATCAATCGGTCTGAATTTGCAAACCCGGTTCCATCTCCTCCAGTTCGAATCTCAATCCCTGCAACTCCTGTCTTATGTACAGGATGGACTTCCACCTGTCATCGGGCCGTATAAGCGATGCATGCTCGGCCATAACTCCGTAACCCAGAGAAATCGTATGGTAAATGCTTCCGTCAGGCAGGCTTCTGCCCCATTCATCTAACAGTGAAGAGGGAGGGACCAGGTATCTCCCCGAAGTGAAAAGATGTCCCAGGCCATCACCACTCTCGCCATGACAGTTCATGCAAAATGCATTGTAGACCCTGCGGCCCCTCTCAATATTTTCAGGGGTGACAGTATGGGGATTTACAAGCTCCATTCCTGCCCGCGCCTGTTCCTCTATTGTCGGTTCATACTGGAATGGTATCATATTCCTTGGTATTGTTCCCTCAACAGGAGCCTGCATGGTCTTGCCATCTTCATACACCGGATTTTCCGACCATGTACGATAGGCAGGAGAGTAAGCCATATCAGGAAAATAGTCCCATCCCGGATCATTGGGTCCCCTGTCGCAGCCTGATAAAAGCAGAAACAGTAATGGAAAGAACAAAACTATCCTGCCCCGGAATGCTGACTGCATCACCTTCTGTTGCACCTGTACTCTCATAAGTAAATATTTGTATAAAGTATAGTTAGCATATTTCAAAATTAACCGTTACCTCTCCTGTTCAGTAATCTCAACCGCACCATTTGCACTGAGTATAACTTGTGCCTCTGTAATAATCTCGTCAGCAAGGCCCTCCTTGCTGCCAACAGAGATGACGAACTTATCGTCGGTTGTTCCCGTTACCGGCACTTCTGCCTCCTTTCCGGGAAATAGTCCCGTACGGACCTGGAAGACAATAACAGTACTAATAAAAGTGAGCAAAATGGTAAGCAGGAATATGATCACCACAAATGAGGGAAATGCGAAATATGGCTTCCCCCCGTATCTGATGGGATAGTCAATAACCGCTGTATAATAGAGAAAGGCAAATGTCACAATGACCGCACCCACTCCTGCTGCAACAGAAAAGTAGGGCAGCCTGCTCTCCCGGCCCAGCATCTTCAGGACATCATGCACCGGGAATGGTGTCCAGACATCCTTGACAGGAATATTGTTCTCCTTCAATGTCCCGATGGCTTTGACCAGGTCCCGGTCATTATCGAATACAGCTATTAAATCTTTCTGCTTCATATTCTGAATATTTGAATCACATAGAACTTATTTCCAACTGATTTGCTTTTACAATTCTCACTTGTTATCATCCTCCCTGTTAACCTTTTCCTGGTTTGTGAGTCCTTTTACCTCTGAGATAGCTATCATCGGAATAAAACGTATAAACATCAACATTCCGCAGGCAAAAATACCAAAGGTGCCGGCATAGATACCTATATCAACTATTGTAGGAGAATAGCCTACCCAGCTTGATGGAAGATAGTCCTGGGCAAGTGATGATATCAGTATCACAAACCTCTCAAACCACATTCCTACGTTGATGATAATTGAGATAACCAGCATTGCACCCAGACTTCCCCGTATCTTTTTGGACCACAGCAGCTGCGGGATAATTGCGTTACATACGATCATTATCCAGAATGCTGCTGAATAATTCCCGGTAGCCCTTGATTTAAAGAAAGTGAAAAATTCATATTCACTACCCGAATACCATGCCACAAAAAGCTCGGTTACATAAGCCAGTCCCAGCACCATACTTCCGAAAAGAAGCACCCTGCATATTGAATCAAGATGCGATTTAGTTATGAAATCGGTAAGCGCAAAAGTTTTCCTGATCAGGATCATTATGGTCAGCACCATGGCAAAACCGGAGAAAATGGCCCCCACGAAGAAATAAGGAGGAAGAATTGTTGTATGCCATCCGGGTATTACCGACACGGCAAAGTCAATCGCCACAATTGTGTGTACCGATACAACAAGCGGTGCCGCCAGTCCCCCGAGAATCTTGGCCAAAGCCTCATACCTGACCCAGTTCCCAACAGATCCTACCCATCCCATGCTGAAAAACCCGTAAATATTCTTCCTGATCTTTGAAGTGGCCCTGTCTCTGAGGGTGGCAAGATCGGGTACCATTCCGAAATACCACAGGGTAACAGAGAGAAGCAGGTAGGTGAGAATGGCAAAAACATCCCAGAATAGAGGAGAGTTAAAGTTGACCCATAACGGTCCCCTGGTATTTGGATAGGGAAAAATGTAAAATATTAACCATATCCGGCCCAGGTGGAGAGCAGGAAAGAGACCCGCATTCATTACTGCAAACACTGTCATTGCCTCTGCCGCCCTGCTTATTGAAGCTGTCCATTTTGCACGGAATACGATCAGAAAAATTGTAAATGCCGTACCGGCATGACCGATACCTATCCACCACACAAAGTTTATTATATCCCATCCCCATCCGACGGAGTTGTTAAGGCCCCATGTACCCAGGCCCTCGACAACAGTAACATACATTGCCCATAACCCGAAAAGCAATGCAAGTGTTGCAACGGTCATCGCTATATACCACCATCTGGCAGGTGTTCTTTCGGCGGGGCCTGCTATATCGCTTGTAACCTGCCGGTAACTCTTGTTCCCCTCTACAAGGGAAGGGCGGACTGCGGTATTATACATATCCATCAGAATAGACTTATTTTATATTTTGACTGATGTAATCCTTTAATCTGCAACATGAACTATAATAACTCATAACCGGATTCATCAACTTTGTTTATTCCTGATCCGTGTAAGGTAACCCACCGAAGGCAATGTATGCAGCTCCTCAAGGAGATGATAGTTGCGCTTGTCCTGAAAAGCCTTATAGATCCGGCTGTTTTTGTCGGCTATATTACCGAAAATTATCGCCTTTGAGGGACATGTCTGTGCACAGGCAGGCAAAAGCTCTTCATCAGAAAGAACTCTCCCTTCGTTTTTGGCTTCAATCTTGGCCTCCTGAATCCTCTGAATGCAGAATGAGCACTTTTCAACTATCCCCCGTTCCCTTACAGTCACATCCGGGTTAAGAACCATCCTGCCTGTCTCATCATTCATATAGGAGTTGTATTTGTCGCTCCTGGCATAACCGAACCAGTTGAACCTCCGTACCTTATAAGGACAGTTATTGATGCAGTATTTGGTTCCTATGCATCTGACATATGCCATCTGGTTAATCCCCTCGTCGCTGTGGTTTGTAGCAGATACAGGACAGACGTTCTCACAGGGGGCATTGTCGCAGTGCTGGCACATAACCGGCATGAAATGGACCGTGGGATTGTCACTTTCGCCTGAATAGTATCGGTCAATCCTCATCCAGTGCATTATACGGCGACGGTAAACCTCCTCCTTCCCTATAACCGGAATGTTGTTTTCGGCCTGGCACGCAATAACACAGGCGCTGCATCCGGTGCAAGCATTCAGGTCTATCGCCATCGCCCAGTGCAGTCCGTCAAACTTAACCTCCTCATAAAGGGTATACATATGGTCCAGTATCTTCTGACGCATCTCATTTCCGGCAGATCGGTTACCGCGGTATTCACCCAGAGTGGTTTCGCGCACTATTGCACGGCCTTCCATCGAGTGGTGAGTCTGACTGAGGGCCATTTTATGCTTCTCACCAGTTCGTTCAGGAGTGGATATATTTACACGGTAATCTGTGCAGCCGCCGGCAAATCCGGCAAGGGGCATCACATTGACTCCTACCCCTTCAGCCACTTTCCCGGCAATAGTGCGGCCATAACCCATTGCAGCCGATACCGTTCCGGGAGCTTGCCCGGGCTGCACCAGAACGGCTATCCTGATATCTCCATCTATCCTGACAATATCGCCGGTGGCAAGGGAGAGAGATTCGGCATCTGCAGGCGAAACAGCCAAAAAATTGTCCCAGCTAAGCTTTGAAACCGGATCAGGAAGTTCCTGCAACCATGGATTATTGGCATGCCTGCCGCTTCCGGCAGCAATACTCTGGGTTATCTCCATTTCAAAGAAACCTTCGCCTGCCGGCACAGTGCTTCCAGATGGGATCTCTGCAAGATGCGTCTCATTGAATGAGGGTTGCGGTCCCTCCGGGATGGAAGTGATGAACACCCCCTTTTGTAAACAGTCGTTCCACCGGTCATCAAACTCCTTCCCGGCTTCCGGTAATCCAAAAACAGAAACTTGCCAGTAATTTCTAAGATATGTGTAATAATCAACCTCTTCACCCAACCATTTAAGCATGCTGTCCTGCATCTGCCGGGTATCGCCAAGCGGGCGGATCGCAGGCTGCTGAAGGCTGTATTGCCAGGTTACCGGTATCGCATCACCCCACGATTCCAGGTAGTGGTTGTCGGGGCAGACAAAATCGCACAGGGCCGATGTCTCATCCTTCGACGGGGCCAGCGATATCTTAACGCCAACCCGCTCCATTCCCTGTCCGAATCCTTCCCCGTCAGGGTGGTCAAAAACCGGGTTGACATTGTGAATGAGCAGCGCCGATACCTCCCCGTTTTTCATCTCGGCTATGAGCCTCTCCATTGCGGCATCATCCCCGCTCCGGAGCCCTATGCGTGACATGAAATCAATCACCGGACCGTAATTGCCAAGCAGGTAGTTTATGCCATTAACAAGTACCTGTATATCAATGTCGTTAATCCCGCAAACCAGCAATGACCTGCCCCTGTTCTCATCCAGCTCAGCTGCGATCCTGTCAAGTGTCGCGTCAAAACCGGGTATTGAAACCGGCATGCTGCCCCTGAGCCTGTCATATAGATACCTCAGGACACCCTTTACCTGTGAAGGTTTTACCTGGATCCTTTCATCTGCCGCAGCCCCGGTTATCGACATAGAGCTCTCGAACTGGATATGCCTGGACATTTGCGGGTCTTCGGCCGGGACCCTTCTTCCCCCTGCATACTGACCCGCAAAAGTTGCAGGCATCAGCCAGGTACCAAGAAAATCGGCACTAAAACCAACAATAAGCTGTGCATTATCAAACCTGTATGAGGGAACAACCCTGCTGTTAAAACAAATCCTGTTTGCCTCAAGAACTGCAGAGAAAGATAGAGGATCATACTGGACCCATTGGAAGCCGGGCTGTTTTTGAAGAAATTTGTTTATGATTGACTTTGTCGAGGGACTAATGACGGTGCCGGTCAGAAGAACTGTTTTCCCTCCCGATTCTGCCGCTGACCTGAGGCCATCAATCACCCTTTTGTCGGCATATTCCCAGGAAACCTGACTGCCATCCTCCATGGGGTGCCTGAACCTTGCACTGTCATATAACTCCAGTACTGATGCCTGTATCCTTGCTGAGGCACTGCCGTCCGACAGTGGACACAGGTCATTGCCCTCAATCTTTATGGGGCGGCCGTCACGCACCTTTACCAAAATACTGCCGTAATCATCGCCATCAAAAAATGTGCTGGCATAGTAATTTGCTTTACCCGGAGTTATCTCCTCGGGCTTAAAGAGATAGGGTATTGCTTTCTGAACGGGGCGCTCGCATCCTGCTATCAACGCCGATGTGGCAATGCTGAAACCGCAGAGCTTCAGAAAATCCCTCCTTGAAGATGAAGTATTGAGTGACTTTTCTTCAATAAGACCAGACATTTCATTCTTATTAACATAGAGATGGTCGCCAACATAATCTTGTTGCTGCCGGCCATTAAGCTCCTCAAGACTTTTCCAGTATTTTTTTTTCATATCGCTAATAATGGCATTTCATGCAATCGGTCCCCCCCGTGTCACGTGCAGTGGCATAATCAATCCTGCCCGATGTTACATCTTCTCTTAACTGCATATAAAGTGAGTAGAACTCATTATCTAAAACATCTACTTCGGTGCTCCTGTGGCAATCAAGGCACCAGCCCATAGAAAGGTCACTTACCTGTTTAACCCTGTCCATTGTCTCCACCTCGCCGTGGCACTCAGAGCAATCCAGTCCGGCTGATCCTGTATGCTGGGCATGACTGAAGAATGCATGATCGGGAAGGTTGTGCACCCTGATCCACCTTACAGGTATGTCGTTTTCATAGGCCTCGACAAGTTTATTAATCTCAAAACGGCCCGAATAAGTCCCCTCTCTTACTATAACATGGCAGTTCATACATTGAGAAGTTGACGGAATGCCGGCAGAATGGGAATATTCGGCAATGGAATGGCAATAAAGGCAGTCCGTTTGATTCTCAAGAGCATGCACTCTGTGAGAGAACTTTATCGGCTGATCCGGTTCATAAAATTGAGAGCGGCCGAGTGCTATGGCCTCATGTGCTATATTCTTCACCATAAAGAGGCCGGCAACCAGAATGACGACAAGATGTATTAGCTTGTATGGTATCTTTTTGAATATGACAAGGTCGGCAATCGCACCCAGAAAAATTACAAAAAGAAGAATGAAAAGCAGCAGGCTTGTTATTACCGGTCTTGATTCCATGCCATGTTCGGCAAATTCATCCATCCATGCTTTGATCTGAAATATCTCCTCTTCAGATAACCGGTAGGAATCATGCACCTCGGTCATTTTTGCCGAAACCGGGTCCATTACTACCTGGTAGAAATCATCATGTGACCTGTCCCTGTAGGCCAGGGCAATCTCATGAGCAGACGGATTCCAGTTAAATGAATCTATCAGCCCAGTATTGTGGCATGAGGCACATGATGCTGCATCCGGTCCCGGCGAAATCAATCCCCGGAACAATCTCTCCCCCCTTTTTATATCATCGGTTGTAGGCGGGCCCAAAACCTGGCCGGCTTCCTCTGTCTCCTGGTATAAGGCTGACATGTTTTCATTGGAAGAAACATTGATGCTTAAAAATAGCAACGCACATGAAAGAAGTATTGCTTTTCGCGCTGTTCTGAGTAATTCAGATGGGTTTTGCATCTCAGGAAAATATAGATGTTATCAATTAATTAACAGTTCTTAAAGCACCCGTAATCGCGGCATTTTTAATCCCGATTCCTGGTTTGTTATTTTTCAGGATAAATATATGAAATAAAAAAGGTAAGAATCTAAAACAATTGTAAGTTTCTGACTAATTTAGAATAAGAATTAATATATGTATATACCCCTATACAACTGCAATCAGAACTTTAAACCTGCCTGAAAGGCCGCCATCACAGGAAATTCCGTTTCAAATAGACCGGTATTAACTACCTGTTATAGAAAATATGGAAGAAACCATTCTTATTGTAGCCTGGCTCAGAAGACGAAATTACGTAATAGTAAACCCCTGGCCTTACCCTGGTACCCCCAGCCGTCCGTCCATCCCAGTTTATTACAGGTGCAGTATGTTTGTATACAACATTACCAGACCGGTCCATTATGGTTATCGACAATGGTGTTACCCCGTCAGATCTGACAATAAATGTATTGGTGTTGCCATCTGGGGCAAACACATTTGGCACCTGTAATTCCTCTATTTCTTCAATTGTCACATACTCATCCGCCATATATGTCATTCCCTCCGGATCGGTTATTGCCAGGTTTACCAGGTATGTGCCGGGAGTTTCATACTGATGCATTAATACCGGCAAGGATCCTGCAGCCCCGTCTCCGGTTTCCCAATAAAAGGAGTATTGAAGAGTGTCTTCCATGGTGAACCAAACCCTTGATCCCCCCGTGGTAAGATAATAGCTTTCAAAGGTTACACGAAACTTTGCAATTTCATCAAATGAGTGGTCAAATGATACTGAGTTTATCTGTGCATTCAGATTCAACCCTGATACTCCGATGAAAAATATGAGGGAGAAAAAATAATTTCTGTTCATTATAAAATCAAATTTGCCGCATTGGCATTTATAAAATGCCAGTACGCAATTTATCAAATTTTTTCTGTCAGCCGTTTAACAAGCTTAAAATTATTGAAGAACTCTTTTGCAAATACCCTGATAACGGTATATGCAGGTATTGCCAGGAACATTCCGACTATACCTGCAGTACTGCCAGCTATCATCAGCACAAGAAATATTTCCATCGGATGGGCATGCACGCTGCTGGCGTATATCAGGGGCTGGAATACCATATTGTCAATAAGCTGAACACAGGCAAAAACAATCAGCATGTAGCCAAGTAGCGGCAGCATTTCGGCATAAAAGGCCATCTCCAGATGAGTCACTATACCTATGAATATACCAAGCGTGGCGCCGATAACCGGTCCAATATAGGGAATCACATTGAATACACCCACAAGCAAACCGATCACAAGTGCATTATTGAACTTTATCCCAACAATAAGCATCCCTATTGTAATCAGGATAATAATAAATGTTATCTGAAGGAGGATTCCAATGAAATACCGCATAAGCAGGTACTTGATTGACGACATCGCATGTCTTACGGCGCGTTCATGTTCTGTCGGAACAAATATCAGGAGGCCTTCCAGAAACAGGCGATCGTCCTTCAGAAAGAAAAAGGTCATAAAGGTGATTGCAAATGCGGCAATAAATATGTTTCCGAGAAGTTTGGCAAGGGAACCGAAGATATTAGTAAAAAAATCTATATTCAGAATAGAGTTAAGCTTTTCAGAAATAAACTCCGTAATACTAAGGTCACGGAAAGCATCAAGCTCAAGCCTCTGCATAAACCCCTCCAGCTGCTGGATCGGCTCATCCAGATTACCCATCACCGCTTCGGTGTTAACAGTGGAAAGCTCACTGGCCTGAAAAGCTATAATAGGTATGAACACCCGAAAGAAAAGAAGCAAAGCTCCCCATAATACAACAACTCCCAAAAATGCACTCAGAATTCGCGGAACTCTGAACCTCTCATACTTTACCCTGTCCAGCAGGTCAACAATGGGCCGGCCTACAAGTGAGAGAACAAAGCTAACCAGTATAAAAAAAATCAGCGACCGCAGGTACCATATAATAAATATGGTAATTATCGCACCCAGGATAAGTGCTATGTATTTTACAACTCCGCTTTTTGCTTCCGGTTGATTCTCCAAGTCAAAGTAATTTAAGCTGTTGAACCAGAATTAACCCAGATCCTTCCGGTTAAATTGAGGCAAAACTAAACAAAAATAAGCATTTTGATAACAATACCTTACAATAGCAGAAAAATCATAAATCCCTAATAAACCAGTTTTTTTACAGGTTTGATTATCTTCGTGCACTTAATCAATCTGTGGTCATGTTACAATCGCATGCCGGTGAACTGTCTGCCCTTATGGCAGCAATATTCTGGACATTTACGGCACTGGCATTTGAGTCGGCCGGCAAAAAAATAGGTTCAATTACAGTGAACCTGGTCAGGCTATTTTTAGCCTTCCTGTTTCTTGGTACTTTCACATGGTTTAGCAGGGGACAGTTTTTCCCGACAGGAGCATCTCTCCATAACTGGATATGGCTTTCTTTATCTGGTTTCGTGGGATTCGTACTGGGCGACCTGTTCCTTTTCAGGGCATATGTGGTGGTGGGCGCCCGTGTTTCAATGCTAATAATGTCACTTGCTCCACCCATTGCAGCAGTGGTGGGGTGGATGATAATGGGAGAGACTATGACGGCAAAAAGCCTTACAGGTATGGCGGTAACATTTGCCGGAATAGCAATGGTGGTGCTTACAAGGGAGAAGGATGATGTTATCCCGGCACACGAAAGTCTCATCAAAAAGAACGCAAGGAACAGGTTCCGGTTCACTTACCCTGTGGCAGGTTTGCTGCTTGCATTTGGAGGCGCGGCTGGCCAGGCTACTGGACTGGTTTTGAGCAAATACGGGATGCAGGGGTATGATGCCTTTGCAGCAACACAGATACGGGTAATTACCGGGTTTGCTGGATTTTTGATCATTTATACAATGCTTCGTCGCTGGTACAGGCTGATCCCGGCTCTGAAAAACAGACCGGCAATGAAAAGCCTGACAATAGGTGCCTTCTTCGGCCCGTTCCTGGGAGTCTCATTCTCACTGCTTGCTGTAACATATACCTCTTCGGGAATTGCAGCTACAATAATGAGTATTGTACCGGTGCTGATAATCCCATTCTCTGTATTGATGTTCAAAGAAAAAATAACCCTCCGGGAGATCCTGGGTGCATTTGTCGCTATAGGCGGGGTTGCACTGTTTTTTATGTAGGATCTTATATCTATATCACTGCTGCCGGCT
>SKND01000277.1 GCA_007120695.1 Bacteroidales bacterium
GGAATGGTGGACAACCGGATTATCCATTAAGCACCCAGCCACTCCGGTACTCCTTGCGGAGAAAATCGTTAGCTATGGGATCATTTGTTACACGGCCTTCTGAGGAATCATAATGTAATTTCTTACCTGATTGATGAGCAGCAAGCCCTAAATATAATGTCTCAATCATGCGACCGGCATAATCAAAATTACAGGTGGTTTTCATAGGATCACCTTTGCAGGCATTGATCCATTGAGCCCAAAAATTTCCAAATTCAGGTGCAACCATATTCTTGTCCGGAGCGTTGTAGTAAGTCATATCGGCCCCTTCACGATCAGGAATAAGGATTCGACTCGTGAAATCAGCGATAAGGGTTCCTTTCGTCCCCCGAAACATTACTCCATGGCCGATCCTCGTAATATCTAAGGCAGAATGAGGGATTTCGGGCTTTAATGTCCCCTGGAACCATTCCAGGGTAATTTCCCCCCGCCAATTGGTGGCAGGGAAGGTAAATGTGGCATGATGATCTGATGGAGCAACCTCCGGGTTCCAGGAATCCCCGGTTGCTTCAATTGTTATGGGAAGATCTGCATCTATGGCTTGCCAGGCAAGGTCCATAGTATGGGCACCCATATCTCCAATCTGCCAGGCACCAAAATCAAGGAACATATTCCAATTAAGACAGTTCGAGCCAGGCCTTTCGGCACTGAAATATCCGGAATTATATGGATGCATCCTGACAGGTCCTATCCACTGTTCCCAGTCAATAGTTGGAGGAGGAGGCCCCTCGGAGGGTCGGTATCCTTTTTCATTGTGAGTACGACTACCCCAGGCCTGAACAACTTTCAATTCTCCAATAGCTCCATTACGAACCAGCTCAGAGACCCGTGCAAAATTTTCATGTGCATGTCGTTGTGTACCATGCTGTGTTGCAAGCTTATTCCTGTTTGCCAGGTAAGTCTTACGTACTTCACGTGCTTCTTCTACACTATCAGCAAGAGGTTTCTCACAAAATACATGTAATCCGCGGTTCATGGCCCAAATGTTTATAAATGCATGATGATGATCGGGAGTACATATAAAAACCGCATCAATATCTTTTTGTTCTAAACACTTCCGCCAGTCAGTATATCGCTTTGCTCCGGGAAACTCAGCGGCAGCCAGCGACATTTTATCGGCATGTACATCGCAAATTGCTACTATATTTTCAGTATTAATATGATGATAGAGCTGACTTGCCCGGCCATGAGCGCCAATCAGTGCAATATTAAGCCGGTCATTTGCACCCTTTATTGATTGCATATAGCCTGGAAGAATCAATAGACCTGCTCCAGCTGTTACAGATGATTGAATAAAATTTCGTCTTTTCATAAATTTAGGATTTTGGTGGATAAGCTAAACCCGTTTACACAACATGCCAAGAACCAATATGAACGATGCGAAATGATGAAAATTCCGATTTTATAACTATGATAACCTATTGGCGAATCAATAGTAAATAATCATTATGACAGACTGCGCATTGCCCTGATCTTTTTAATCTTAAAAAGATAAACCTGTTCCCGGTATGCATCAAGATTATCAGGTGGCGGAGAATGCGCTTCCAGACCTAAATATCCGTCATAATCAATCCCTGCCAAAAGATTAAACAGATCCTGGTGCGGGTATTCATCGGTATCAAGTGCCCTGGTATGTACGAGATCGCCAAACCACTTTTTCAACATGTTGAAATTAGCTTCCAGCCCGGGAGGCATCAGGTCTGCATTATTACTGTTCCAGCAAATCTTAACGTTTGGTTCGGTAACCTGATCAAAGATAGCTTTCATTACTGCAGGCTCAGAAGTGCCTCGCCCGTGTACCTCAACTCTGATTTTCTGGTTATAGTCCTGTGCAAACTTTCCTGTTTCGTTCAGTGAAGCAGCAATCTGGGCAATGGTTTTCTCTGTCGGGACGTCTGCGGGCAAAGCATCAGGTTTAACCTTTATTCCTGTTGCACCTATATCGTAACAGAGTTTTATGTAATCTTTTGTGCCTTGAATATTCCGGCGAAGAACATCCTGGTCAGGATGATGAAATGAATAATTGGATCCGTAACCAAGACAAGTTACCGGACTGTCAGCAAACCGTTTTTTTACCTCAGCTCGTTCTGCTTTGTTTAATGAAGTTTCAACTCCATGTGCACGTTCAGTGCGAAGTTCAACAGCTTCAAAACCTACTTCCTCGCAATTTGTGATAAGTGTAGGGATATCCCAGTTCATTCCCCAGAGATAAGTAACAATTCCATATTTCATTTTTGAACCGGGTGAATATGCGGATTCGGCAAACTGGCTGGTACTGGCAACTGAACCGGCATTTAAGCCTGTTCCGGAAAAAGCTATACCTGCTGTGCCTAAAAGGCTTTTTATAATAAACTCTCGTCTTTTTGTCATAATCTGAATGGTTTTCAGCAAAGTTATTTCAACGTAAAAAATTCACAGAAATGGACTATCCACTCCTGGAAGAGGTGGCTTTAAGCCCGATTTTTGCTGCGCACCGTGAATTTTTTTAGCGCACATGCCTTTCGGGCAAAGCCTCGCCAGGACATGACCACGTTCTAAGTGGGTTTTTGAATCAAACAACTTCAGGTAAAACATAAGGAGCGCGGTAATTGCGGCTCAGCATGGCATTGGCTTCGTTTTCGCCTTCACCGGTAAACCGTTCGGCTACCGGGTCGAACTCGAGCTGACGGCCAAGGCGGTAAGAAATGTTGCCCAAATGAGCCAGGGCAGATGAGAGATGTCCGGATTGCACCGGGCCGTTCTGCATACTCATGTCGCGGGCACGGATAGCATCAAACCAGTTTTGAATGTGCAGTGAAAGCTCTCCGCTTTCCGAACGTTTCGGACCAGGTTCACGTTTTTGTCCCAAATACGTTTCATAGGTACCATATCCTTTTACTACCATGTATCCTTTATCGCCATAAAATATGTTACCCACACCGGCGCCGTCTTCCAGGTTGGTGCACCAGTTGCGCACTTCAAACTGAATGATTTTCTTTTGTTTCGGGTAGTGATAAATGGAAGATTGAATTTCTGGCACCTCCTTGCAGTCGTCCCAAAGGAATTTTCCTCCCATGGAGGTAATCCGTTCGGGAAGACTGTCAACACCCAGGCCCCACATGCATAAGTCGGTTTCATGAATACCCTGGTTGCCCACGTCGCCGTTGCCGTAATCCCAGTGCCAGTGCCAGTTGTAATGCACCAGATTGCGGGAGAACGGGCGCAGCGGTGCCGGTCCGGTCCACAAGTCATAATCCAATCCTTCAGGCACATTTGAAATACCCTGATCACCAATGTCGGGACGCCAGCGGAATACCAACCCCCGCGACATGTAAACGCGACCTATCAATCCTTCTTCGAGGTGTTTCACGGCCTCGCGGATGGCCACCGAACTGCGCAACTGCACACCATTTTGCACTATGCGGTTGTATTTGTAGGCGGCCTCAATCATTTTTCGGCCTTCGTAAATATTGTGTGTGGCAGGTTTTTCCACATAAACGTCTTTACCTGCCTGACAAGCCCAAATAGTTTGCAGGGCATGCCAGTGGTTTGGCGAAGCAATAGCTATAGCGTCAATGGTTTTATCTTCGTAGGTTTTCCTGAAATCCTGTTCAATGGTTACTTCTTTTCCATATTTATCTTTGAATTCTTTTGCACGTTGCTGTAAAACTACCATATCAGGGTCGCACAGGGCCGCAACTTCAACTTTGGCACTGTCAGCAAGTCCCATGATTTCACTGATTAGACCTCTCCCTCTGCCGTAAACTCCCAAAACAGCAACACGAATTCTGTCGTTAGCTCCTTTAGCACCGGTTGGAAGAATTGTAGGAGCTTCGATTATCCCGGCTTTTAATGCACCTGGCGTTACTGCGGCAAGAAAAGTACCTGCTGCAGCATTGCGAATAAATTTCCTCCTTGAATTTTCTCTGTTTTTTTCCATGATTCAAATTGGTTAATGGTTTTCAGTTTATAATTATCTTTCCGTGTCCGTACACGAATGTTAATATTATTTATTTTCAGGAGAACTATCTCGAAATTTATAACCATAAAATGAGGTGAAATCTGAAAGACGCATCTTATCAGAAAAATTTCTACAACTTACAAAAAATGGGGACAAAAACAAAAGAAACTCAACTTATATTAACATATGCGTAACAATGTAATTATCACTCACAAGTAAAAAAGAGGAGA
>SKND01000038.1 GCA_007120695.1 Bacteroidales bacterium
ACACTAAATCTGTGAGGTGAGGATTTAGTTACATGTGAGTCCAGCCAAAAGACATTGTTAACAGACTCTAAATCTGTGTTTGGGTATATATTCAGGTAGCCCCGGGCAGGCTGTAAACAATTCTCTTTACTTCCTCTGCCCACTGTGCATAGGTCTTTGATTTACCAAACCTGTTCCATGGAATGGGTTTGCCGATTGTAACATGGATCTTCTGACTTTTTTGACGGAACATCTCATCCGGAAGATAGAACATTTCTATATTAGCTTTAATTCCAAGCATTTTGCGCAGGTTTGCCAGCCTGTAAAAGAACCGGGAATTTTTTCCGTCGAAATGGACCGGCACAATATCTCTTTTATGATCTATGGCTTTCTTAATAAAATTCTTCTTCCACTCCAGGTCCATAATCCTTGAGCCCTGTTTTCTGGAACAGAGACCTGCAGGAAAATATAGCACCTGATGATCCGATTTGTAAAGTTCCTCTATCTTTCTTGCATAGTCGGTTGACTGTCTTCCGTGCTTGTTAACAGGAATAAAGACCGGTTCAAGATTTTTGAGGTTTGTAAGGAGATCGTTAACAATAAATTTAACATTTTTGTGGTGCCTTCCCACAATATCAAGGAAAACTATACCGTCAAGTCCTCCCAGCGGGTGATTCGAAACAAAAATGTACCTGCCTTCTTCAGGAATATTTTCTTCTCCAGATACCGTATAATTTATTCCGTAAAAAACCAGTATTTCGGCAATAAAGTCAAGTCCGTACCTGTCATGGAATTTGATAAGTGCTTCGTTTATCTTGTCCTGGTGGATAGTACGTTTGATATAACTGAGAATAAATCCAGGAAGAAATTTATAGAGTCCCGGGTTTTTCCTTTTGAAAACATCATCTACATCAATGACAGCGGGCTTGCTAACAGGTTCATCTGCATTCATTATACTTTATTCATTGATTGTGAAATGTAAAAATAATAAGAATTGATTAGAAAGTTATCAACAAAGTGGAGAAAAATGGGGCAAAGTGGTTGAAAGTGGATAATTTTTATTTATTTTTACCTATTCAAACTGGATTCTATGGCAACCTTTATTGGTGATTTTACATGCAGGGTGGACGCAAAGGGGCGTGTTATATTACCTGCGGCATTTAAAAAGCAAATGCCGCAGGCTGCTATGGACAAATTTGTTGTAAAGAAAGATATTTTTGAAAAGTGCCTGGTATTATTTCCCATGGATGAATGGGACCGGCAGAATTCAATTATCAGGTCCAGGATAAATCCTTATAATAAAGAGCACAGCCGGTTTCTCAGGGGATTCTATAAAGGTACCGCCGAGGTTGTTCTGGATGCCAGTAACCGGATACTTATCCCCAGGAGACTCCTCGATCTTGTCGGAATAGACAGCGAGGTGGTGCTGGCAGGACAGGACGGGAAGATTGAGTTATGGAGCAATGACCTGTATGAGCAGCAGTCGGGTGAGGCGGATGATTTTGCCTTCCTGGCAGAAAAAATTATGGGTGACACTGACTGAAATATTCGAGCCATGGTCTATCATAAGCCTGTCCTTCTTGAAGAAAGCATAAACGGGTTGGATATAAATCCGGACGGAATTTATATTGACCTTACATTCGGAGGAGGCGGACATTCAAGGGAGATTCTTTCACATCTGAAGGGCGGAAGGCTGATTGCTTTTGACCAGGATGCCGATTCAGAGGCAGAAGCCGGAAAGATTGATGATAAAAGGTTCATGTTCATCAGGAGTAATTTCAGGTTTTTTCGCAATTTTCTGAGATATCATAAAATAGATATGGTTGACGGAATCATGGCAGATCTTGGTATTTCTTCCCACCATATTGACAGTGCAGGGAGAGGTTTTTCTTTCAGAACTGAAGGGCGTCCTGATATGCGTATGAACAGGGAAAGTAATGTCACTGCCCTTGATGTTCTGAATAAATACAGTATTGATGACCTCAGGAATATGTTCAGGACCTATGGGGAGGTAAATAATGCCGGTAAACTTGCAAATGTAATTGCCGGAGCACGGGAGAAAGAGCCGATCACCGGGATTTCCGGCCTGCTCGAAGCAATTTCAGATTGCGTACCTGCAAGGCAGGAAAGCAAATACCTCGCAAGGGTCTTTCAGGCGCTGAGGATCGAGGTGAATAATGAGCTGGAAGTGCTGAAGCAAATGCTCCTTCAGGTTCTTTTGAGCCTTAATAAAAACGGCCGTCTGGTGGTGATATCATACCATTCGCTGGAGGACCGGATTGTAAAAAACTTTATGAGAACCGGCAAGCCTGAAGGCAGCATGGACAAGGACTTTTTCGGGAACCCACTGGTACCTTTCGAGCTTGTTACACGAAAAGTGATTATGGCTGGTGAGGAGGAGGTTAAGGCTAATAAACGCGCGAGGAGTGCCAGATTGAGAATAGCAAAACGTAATTAAAAGTTTTATCGATTATGGATGCTGATGATAAGAATATTGAGTTTGTCGATGAGGAGCCTGTAAAGAAGCGTGCATTTAAAGGCGGATCTGTAAAGGATTTTATAGATGGTAGTGTCCTTACAAGGGATTTTGTGATGAGACAGCTGCCATTTATAATTTTTCTTGCCATTCTTGCCATTCTTTACATCGGCAACAGGTATCATGCTGAAAAACTGGTGCGCCGGTCGGGTGAACTGCAGACAGAACTTAAAGAGCTTCGTGCTGAAGCAATAACCGTTTCGGCCGAACTTGTTCATCTGAGTCGCCAATCGGAGGTGCTGAAGCTTTTAAGAAAAAATAACCTTGATCTTTTTGAGTCGGTTGAGCCGCCTCAGAGGATTGTTGCAGGTAAAAGAAGAAGATAAGTATGTCGGTCAAAAAGGATATATTGTGGAGAGTTGCACTTGTGTACTTTGGTATACTGATTTTTGCAGTTGCCATTATCGGCAAATTGCTGTATATACAGTTTGCCGAAGGCAGCATATGGCAGGAGCAGGCCAGCAGGATGACTATCCGCGACATCACTATTGAACCCAACCGCGGTGATATATATGCCTCAGGCAACAGAATTCTGGCAACATCAATGCCTCATTATGAGATCAGGATGGATCTGCGGGCAGCAGGACTGACCGATAAACTGTTCAACGACAATGTCGACTCACTGGCTATTGCGCTTGCCGGCTTGTTCAGGGATAGATCGTCGACTGCCTACAGGCTTGAGCTGATAAAGGCAAGACAGGAGTGGAAGAGGTTTCACCTGATACAAAGAAGGGTGTCGTTCAACCAGCTTAAGGAGCTGAGGAAATTTCCCGTTTTCAGGCACGGTCAGCATACCGGGGGACTAATTGTTATTCAGGATAACCAGCGTATCCAGCCTCACGGCAATCTTGCCTCAAGAACAATAGGTTATACAACCAAGGGTGAAACAGGCAATATTGTTGGTATTGAGGGTGCATATGACAGGCAACTCAGAGGGGTGGAGGGGTTGAAGCTTATGCAGAGGATTTCGGGCAATGCATGGATGCCCTTGAACGACAGGAATGAGGTTGAGCCCCGTGACGGTATTGATGTGGTTACTACTATAGATATTGATATACAGGATGTTGCAACCTCGGCACTGCTAAGGCAATTACAGGCTCACATGGCACATCACGGTACTGCGATACTGATGGAGGTGCAGACCGGGGAGATAAAGGCTATTGCAAATCTGGAGAGGAACAGCAGGGGAGGTTACAGCGAGGCATATAATTATGCCCTGGGAGCCAGCACTGAACCGGGATCAACATTCAAACTCATGTCGCTGCTGGTTGCCATGGAGGATGGTTATATAAAGCTCGGTGACAGTGTTGATACTGAAAATGGTGAGATATACTTTTTTAATAAGCGAATAGCCGATTCCAGGCTGGGCGGCCATGGCAAGATTACCGTACAGGAGATATTTGAATTATCTTCAAATGTGGGTGTGTCAAAAATAATAGACCGGTTTTACCGGGGAAGGGAGCATGATTTTATCAACAGGCTATACCGTATGAACCTGAATGAGAGGACCGGAGTGGAG
Organism: Bacteroidales bacterium; assembly: GCA_007120695.1. Taxonomy (GTDB): domain Bacteria; phylum Bacteroidota; class Bacteroidia; order Bacteroidales; family PUMT01; genus PXAP01. Next base: position 4,035 of record SKND01000038.1, read on the forward strand.
ATAAGAGGAGAGGGTGCGCCTGAAATTAAATATCCCGGCGATAAACTGTGGTCAGGGATCTCACTTCCCATGATGTCAATCGGGTACGAGGTAAGGCTAACTCCCCTTCAGATTCTGACCTTTTATAATGCCATTGCAAATGATGGTAAGATGGTAAGGCCAAAATTTGTGAGTTCACTGCAATACCACGGTAACCCTGTGGAGGTGTTCCCAACCGAAGTTATAAATCCATCAATTGCGTCTCCCGCATCAATAAGGAGTGCAAGGAAAATGCTCGAGGGTGTAGTTGAATCAGGCACGGCAACAAACCTTAGAAATGCCAATTACAGGATTGCAGGAAAAACCGGAACAGCGCAAATAGCAAATGACAAATACGGTTATATGATAGACTCCCGGGTAAGTCACCAGGCATCGTTTGTGGGCTACTTCCCGGCCGACAATCCCAGGTATTCATGCATAGTTGTTGTTAACTCTCCATCCAACAACGTTTATTACGGAAATCTTGTTGCCGGGCCAATTTTCAGGGAAATTGCCGACAAGGTATATGCCACAAGCCTTGACATGCACCATCCGTTCATGGCAGAAGGTGAAATTGAGTATGATCCTCCGTTTTCCAAATCGGGTAATATAAATGATCTGGAGGTGCTTTTCAATCACTTTGGAGTGCCTCACATGAGCAACAACGGGACGTCAGAATGGGTAACCACCACAAGAAGAGATTCATTTGTTGAATTAAGGGAGAGGTCAATTGCCGGTGAGTTTGTGCCGAATGTAGTGGATATGGCATTGAGTGATGCATTATATCTGCTTGAAAACCATGGACTGAAAGTTCAGGTGAGAGGGAGAGGCAAGGTCAATGCACAATCCGTTCCTCCCGGATCACTGGTCAGGCAGGGGCAGCGGGTTGTGCTTGAGATGAGTATTAATTAGCAATTATTCAGGGGGTTATAAATTTAAAACGATATAAAGTGAAGAGACCGGATCAGATACTAAAAGGGGTTGATTATGAGAAGGTCACTGGGTGTTCTGATGTCAGGATAGCAAACCTGGAGCAGGATTCCAGGAAGGTTGTTACTGGCAGCATGTTTTTTGCCATCAGGGGTACAGAGAGTGACGGGCATGACTATATTGATTCTGCTATTAAGGCAGGTGCTGTTGCTGTTGTTTGTGAATCAATTCCGGTCAAAAAAGCTGATGATATCTGCTATATAAAGGTGAGTGACTCAGCAAGGGTGCTGGGACTGGCTGCGTCGGCGTTTTATGATCATCCGTCAGAGAAACTCAGGCTTGTCGGCATCACCGGAACTAACGGGAAAACAACAACTGCCACATTGCTTTACCACCTCTTCAAAGAGACGGGTCATAAAGCAGGGCTGATATCAACGGTTTCATATTTCATTAATGAAAAGAAACTGCCTGCCACACACACAACGCCCGATCAGGTACACCTTAACCGGCTTTTAAATGAGATGGTTGAAGATGGATGTGAATATTGTTTCATGGAGGTGAGCAGCCACTCGATAGTACAGCACCGGATCAGCGGGCTTAAATTCGCCGGAGGGGTTTTTACCAATTTGAGCCATGACCATCTGGATTATCATAAAACATATGATGAATACCTGAAAGCTAAAAAGAGATTTTTTGATAACCTCGAAAAGGAGTCTTTTGCTCTTGTAAATTTTGACGACCGGAATGGAAAGGTAATGGTGCAGAATACAAAAGCTTCCGTAAGATCTTATGCAATGAAATCGATGGCCGATTTCCGGGGCAGCATTGTTGAAAGGCATATGGGAGGGATGCTCCTGAAAATGAATGGAAAAGAGTTGTGGACCAGCTTTATCGGCAACTTCAACGCATCAAATCTGCTGGCAGTCTATGCCACTGCTCTAATGCTCGGATCTGATGAAGAGGAGGTACTCAGGATCATCAGCTCACTTAAACCTGTGGAAGGACGGTTCGAAACAATATTATCGGGTAACGGCGTTACCGCTATTGTCGATTATGCTCATACGCCGGATGCTCTCGAAAACGTAATTGAGGCGATAAGACCACTGCTTGGCACCGGAGCAAAACTGATAACAGTTGCCGGTGCAGGCGGCGACCGTGATACAGGCAAAAGGCCGGTAATGGCAAAGATTGCTTCTGAGAAGAGTGATAAACTCATTCTGACATCCGACAATCCCAGGTCTGAAGATCCCGATTCAATTATTTCGGATATGCTTGCTGGTGTAGGCAACCTTTTCAAAAACAGGGTTATATGCATAAGTAATCGTAAAGAGGCGATACGGACAGCATGTATGATGGCGCAAACAGGCGATTTTGTTCTGGTTGCCGGCAAAGGGCATGAGACGTACCAGGAGGTCAGGGGTGTAAGGCATCATTTTGATGACAGGGAGGTGGTGATCTCGGTTTTTAATGTTAACAGGCAGGTAAGGTAAACTCTTTTGAATGGATTTAATTACTAAAATACTTTAAACGATGCTGTATTATCTCTTCGACTGGTTACAGGCTATTGAATTTCCGGGTTCGGGGGTGTTTTATTACATCTCCTTCAGGTCTTCAATGGCCATAATCCTGTCGCTGATAATATCACTTATTGCAGGCAAACGGATAATAAATGCTCTAAAAAGAAAACAGATTGGTGAGACAGTGAGGGACCTGGGCATTGAAGGACAACTGCAGAAAAAGGGCACTCCTACCATGGGAGGCATCATTATTCTGTTGTCAATTATTATTCCGGTTCTGCTGCTTGGCAACCTGAAGAACATATATGTTATTCTTATGCTTATAACAACTGTATGGCTCGGTTTAGTAGGGTTTGCCGATGACTATATAAAGGTGTTCAAGAAGGATAAAGAGGGACTTAGTGGCTGGCTGAAGATATTGGGACAGGTGGTTCTGGGACTTATTATCGGGATTACCATGCTGGTGAATGAAGATATTATTGTGAGGGAGAAGATACTGAGCCCGGATGGCCAGCCACAGATGGAAATTGCTGAAAAGCCCGGCACACCTTTAGAGCCAGGGGCATATGTTACAAGAGATGTAAAGAATACCAAAACTACCATTCCCTTCCTCAAACAAAATGAGTTTGATTATGCTTACCTGCTTTGGTTTCTTGGCAACAAGGCAGCAAGCTGGAGCTGGCTGGTGTTTATTCCCGGGATAATCCTGATAGTAACAGCGGTTTCCAACAGTGCGAATATGACCGACGGGATGGACGGACTGGCGACAGGACTTTCGGCCATCATAGGGACTACCCTCGGGATTCTGGCATATGTTTCAGGTAACATCATATATGCTGATTACCTGAACATTATGTATATACCAAATACCGGCGAACTGGTAATCTTCATGGCGGCATTCATTGGAGCAACTATAGGGTTTATGTGGTATAACTCATACCCGGCACAAGTTTTCATGGGTGATACCGGCAGCCTTTCCCTGGGGGGGATAATAGCCGTGTACGCCATACTGATAAGAAAAGAGCTGCTGATACCTGTAATGTGTGGAATTTTCTTTGTTGAAAGTCTCTCGGTGATGATACAGGTCAGCTATTTCAAATATACCAAAAAGAAGTATGGCGAGGGCCGCCGCATATTCAGGATGGCGCCGCTTCACCATCATTACCAGTTGCAGGGTTACCCGGAGCCCAAGATTGTGACCAGGTTCCTTATTGTGGGTATACTGCTTGCAGTTATTTCAGTTGTAACACTTAAAATCAGGTAAGATCAGAGAATGAGCAGAAGAATCGTCATACTGGGTGGAGGAGAGAGTGGATCGGGAGCTGCGATCCTTGCAAAGAAAACGGGCATTGATCCTTTTGTCTCCGATTCAGGGATACTTAAGCCTCTTTACAGGGAGCTTCTCAGGCGGAATTCTGTTAAATGGGAAGAGGGGAAGCATAGTGACAACCTGCTGGAAGGGGCTGACGAAGTGATCAAAAGTCCCGGTATACCTGACACAGCTCCGCCTGTACTAAATGCAAGAAGGAGGGGGATACCGGTAATCTCCGAGATTGAATTTGCCGGTCGTTATACTAATGCCGTAAAGGTTTGTGTTACTGGAAGCAACGGGAAAACAACAACAAGTTCAATGATATTCCACATAATGAAAAAGGCGGGCTTGAATGCCGGACTTGCAGGAAATGTGGGGTCAAGCTTTGCCAGGATGGTGGCTGAGAATGATCATGATTACTATAGTATTGAACTGAGCAGTTTTCAGCTTGACGGAATGTTTGACTTCAGGCCTGATATTGCTTTGCTTTTAAATATTACCCCCGACCACCTTGATCGCTATAATAATGATATGCAGAGTTATGTGAACTCCAAATTCAGGATAGTACAAAATCTCGGTAAGGATAATGCATTCATATGGTGCAGAGATGACATGATCTCATCCGGGGAGATAATGAAACGACAACTTAATACGAACCTGTATTCTTTTACACTGAACCCTGAACAGGGGCAGGGAGCATATATTGAAAATAATAAAATGATCATAACAACTCAAAACAACCAAATGGAAATGACACTTGAAGAATTAGCCCTTAAAGGCAGGCATAATGTTTATAATTCTATGGCTGCAGGAATAGCAGGTCAGTTGCTCAGAATCAGGAAAGAGGTTATCAGAGAGAGTCTGTCCGATTTCCAGGGAATTGAGCACCGGCTGGAACAGGTTCTGAGAGTTCACGGGATCGATTTTATAAATGATTCAAAGGCTACCAATGTAAACTCTTCCTGGTATGCACTTGAGAGCATGAACAGAAAAGTTGTATGGATAGCCGGAGGGATTGATAAGGGCAATGACTATTCTGTACTGAGCGATCTTGTAAGGGAGAAGGTACATGCAATTGTATGCCTGGGCAAGGATAATTCAAAGCTGCTGAGCGCATTTAAGGAAACTGTTCCCACGGTTGTTGAGGCTTCATCAATGCAGGATGCAGTAAGATCAGCATATTTCCTGGCAAAAAATGGTGATTCGGTACTATTGTCGCCTGCTTGTGCCAGCTTTGATTTGTTTGATAATTACGAGGACAGGGGAAGACAGTTCAAGAAATATGTGAGAGAACTGTAAATCAGAAATTAATGACCGGAGTGTTTAAATATCTTAAGGGTGACAAGGTTATATGGGCAGTGGTTATATTCCTGTCCATTCTATCACTGCTTGCAGTTTACAGTTCGACCGGAACGCTGGCATACAGGTTCCAGGGAGGTAATACTGCATACTATATACTTAAGCACTCCTCAATAATGATGGTGGGACTGGTAATCATCTTTATTACCCATATGATCCCCTACAAATTCTATTCCCGGCTTTCGCAGGTCTTTCTGACAGCTTCGGTAGTACTGCTTGTAATTACCCTGTTGATGGGCACTACAATTAACGAGGCATCAAGATGGCTGACCTTGCCGGGTCTCGGATTCACCATACAGACAAGTGATTTTGCCAAGCTGTCGCTTATAATGTACCTGGCAAGGTTACTCTCCCGCAACCAGAGCGAAGTAAAGAATGCGAAAGATACATTTATAAGGCTGTTGTTTCCGACTCTTATTGTTTGCGGACTGATTATGCCGGCCAACCTGTCTACCTCATTAATCCTGTTTGCCACCTGTATTGTCCTGATGTTCATAGGCAGGGTTAGTGCAAAATACCTTGCGGGCCTGATCGGGGCTGGCATTCTCTGCGGCTCCATTTTCGTTGCCATTGTTATGTACAGCGAATCAGAAGGGAGGATCGGTACCTGGCGTAACAGGATGGAGAGTTTTGTAACCAAATCGGGTGAGGGAAACTACCAGGTGGAACAATCTAAAATTGCAATAGCGACCGGGGGACTGGTGGGGAAAGGGCCCGGAAACAGTTCGCAGAGGAATTTTCTGCCTCATCCCTATTCTGATTTTATATATGCCATAATCATTGAGGAGTATGGAATTGCCGGGGGACTTGTGGTGTTGTTCTTCTATTTGTGGCTGCTTTACAGGGCGGGTCTGATCGTTAAACGGAGTTCACGGACATTCCCTGCATTTCTTGCTATCGGGTTGACTCTTAGTATAGTGATTCAGGCAATGATAAATATGGCGGTGGTGGTTAATCTGCTTCCCGTAACAGGCCAGCCCCTGCCGCTGGTAAGTATGGGGGGCTCGTCCCTTCTCTTTACAGGTATCGCCCTGGGTATCATATTAAGTGTAAGTCACGGAGTACAAAAAACTGCCAACGAAATGCAACAGGCAGAAGAGCAACTGACAACCGGTGAAGAATATGGAACGGAATAGCAGGATAATAATCAGCGGAGGTGGTACGGGAGGACATGTTTTCCCTGCAATTGCCATAGCAGATGCCTTGAGGGACAGGGAGGAAGGGGTCAGTATTCTTTTTGTGGGCGCCGATCACAAGATGGAAATGGAAAGGGTTCCTGCGGCCGGGTATTCGATAGTGGGACTCCCGGTTACGGGTTTTCAGAGACGGATAACCTTAAAAAATGTTGCTTTCTTATACAAGTTATTTATTAGTATGCTCAGGGCAAAAAAAATAATAAATGATTTCAAGCCGGATGCCGTGGTTGGTGTAGGAGGATATGCAAGCGGACCGGTAGTGAGGGCCGCATCATCAAAAGGAATTCCCGTATTGATCCAGGAACAGAATTCATATGCCGGTGTGACCAACCGGTTACTGGCTGAAAAAGCTTCTCTTATATGTGTTGCTTATGAAGGAATGGACAGATATTTCCCAGGTGAGAAGATTGTGCTTACAGGCAACCCGGTACGCCGTGATCTGGTGGGGCTGCATACTAAACGTGAAGAAGCTTTAAGCTGGTTTGGCATTAGCGGTGAGAGGAGGGTCATACTGGTGGTAGGCGGGAGTCTTGGTGCAAAGAGTATAAACAGTGGAGTTATTCAAAATATTGAAAAGATTGGTGAGAGTGGTGTTGATGTTATCTGGCAAACCGGTAAAACCGGAATAGGGGCTGCAAGGGAAATTACCGGAAAGTACGGTTATGAAAACATAATGGCCCATGAGTTCATATCCAGAATGGACCTTGCATATGCAGCTGCCGACCTGGTGGTTTCCCGGGCCGGAGCAGGTACTATATCTGAGCTTTGCCTTACGGCGAAACCCTCGATCCTTGTTCCGTCTCCAAACGTTGCTGAAGACCATCAGACAAAAAATGCGATGGCACTGGTTGAAAGAGAAGCTGCCGTCATGATAGCTGATAATGAATTAGAAGGCAGACTTGTTCAGTTTGCACTTGATCTGGTTAACAACGACAGACGGCTGGAAGAGTTGAGCAGGAATATTGCTGCCATGGCTTTGCCCGACTCTGCCGCAAAAATTGCTGATGAGATATTTAAATTGATTCAAAAAGCGAATAATTGAAGATCGATAATATAAATATGGTCTATTTTATAGGTGTGGGAGGCATAGGGATGTCTGCCATAGCACGATTTTTCAATGTATCAGGGAAACGTGTTGCAGGGTATGATCTCACTCCCACGGCACTTACCGGCAAACTTGAGGCCGAGGGAATGGAGATAACTTACAGTGACGATGAATCGGCAATTCCCGGCGACTTTACCGGCGGAGGAGAGGCAGCAGGTAAGGTTCTTGTTGTATATACTCCTGCCATACCTAAGAATAACAGGATCTTTCAATACTTCAGTACCAGCGGTTACACCATGGTCAAAAGGTCTGAGCTGCTGGGTATAATTGCCAATGACGGCAGGTGTATTGCTGTAGCCGGAACCCATGGTAAAACTTCTGTATGCACCATAACGGCACACCTGCTTATGCAGACGGCCCCGGGCTGCAATGCATTCCTTGGAGGGATTGCAAGGAATTATGATAACAACCTGCTGATTTCAAAGGGAAGCGACCTGTTTGTAGTTGAAGCGGATGAGTACGACAGATCATTTTTGCAGCTATATCCGCATATAGCAATAGTTACTTCAATGGATCCGGATCATCTTGATATTTACGGAAGCTATGAAGAGATGATAAGGGGATTTAATGCTTTCGCGGGTCAGGTGAAGGAACGGGGAATGATTATCTGCCGGGAGGGAGTTCCGCTGGATACAGGAGCAAGGAAAGATGTCAGGGTTCTGACCTACGGGCTTGCCGGTGATGCCGATTTTTTAGCGCGGAATATAAGAATCGGTTCAGGGGGATTGCCGGTGTTTGATGTTGTCACTCCTGAAGGAGAAATCAGAGATCTGAACCTGGGTGTTCCCGGAAGATTTAATGTTGAAAATGCTGTTGCCGCAATTGCTGCCGCTCTTAACTGCGGAGCAAACAAGGAAAATATCAGGGCGGGACTGAAAAGTTTCAGGGGAATAAACCGGCGTTTTGATGTAAGGATAAATATTCCGGGGACAGTGCTGATAGATGATTATGCGCATCATCCACAGGAGCTTAAAGCTTGTATTTCGGCTGTTAGAGAGATCTTCCCCGAAAGGAAAATAACAGGGATTTTCCAACCGCATCTTTACACCCGTACCCGCGATTTTTCAGGCCAGTTTGCAGAAAGCCTGGGTGCCCTTGACGAACTGGTGCTGCTGGATATCTATCCTGCACGTGAAGAGCCTCTTGAAGGTGTTACATCAGAGTTGATATTCAACAAGGTAAAGCTTGAGAACAAGATCATGTGCAGACGTGAACAGCTGCCGGAAATATTAGGCGGAATGGAAACGGATGTTGTGCTTACTCTTGGTGCCGGGAATATTGATGCAATGGTCGAACCGGTAAGTAAGGTATTGTTTAACAAAAACAGGAGCAATCATGAGGAAACTTAAAATATTGCTTTTGTGGCTTGGGATAATTTCCTACCTGGTCTTTGCCCACGGATTTGTTTCAGGAAAGAGGAGTGAAAAGGTATGTGAAAGGATCAATATTATTGTGACCGACAGCCTCGTTAACAGGTTTGTCACTCCTGATGATGTACTTAATATTCTGCTTGAAGATGAATCAAAGATCCTGGGCTATCCTTTGAGTTCAATAAATACGCTTAATCTTGAAAAACGCCTGGAGAATGAGTCGTTTATAAAGAGAGCTGATATTTATAAGACCATGAATGGCGTGCTGAATGTCAGGATCCAGCAGCGGCAGCCTGTAGTCAGGATCATTAACCGCCACGGAAGGAGTTACTACCTTGATATTGAGGGATATATTCTTCCGGTTTCCGATAAGTTCACAAGCAGGATACTGGTGGCCAACGGCCATATTTCCGAACCATTTATAGAAGAGAGCACCAGGTCGCTTTTTGATGTTGATCCACCTGAAGGAAGAAGGAACAAGGTGGTTTATGAACTCTATGAGATTGCCTCCTTTATAGCCGGTTCAAACCTTTGGGGAACCCAGATTGCACAGATCTATGTCAATGACAAATTTGAATTTGAGATGATACCGAGGGTGGGTGCTCATGTTATCTATTTTGGCGATTCCTCTGACTATCAGAACAAATTTGCAAAGCTTGAAGCACTTTACCTGTACGGCCTGAATAATAGGGGCTGGAATAATTATGAGACAATTAACCTGAAATTCGAAAACCAGATAGTTTGCACAAAAAGATAAAGCATTATGAGCAAAGAAAACAACATTGTCGCAGCCATTGATATCGGAACAACCAAAATTGTTTCCATAATTGGCAGAAAAAACGAAAAAAACAAACTCGAGATTCTTGCATTCAGCAAAACCGAATCACGAGGCGTTAAACGGGGTACTGTTCTCAACATAGAGGATACTGTTAATGCTATCAGGAAAACAGTTGATGAAGTAATACAGCAGTCAGGCAGACCCGTTTCCGAAGTTTTTGTCGGAATAGCAGGGCAGCATGTCAAGAGTATAAGGAACCGCGGATATATTAACCGCGACTCTTATGACGAGGAGATCACCAGGGCCGATATTCACGCTCTTGTTGATGATATGTTCAAGATACCCATTGATGTGGGCGAGGAGATAATCCATGTTTTGCCGCAAAGTTTCATTGTCGATAATGAGCATAATATCAAGAATCCTGTAGGAATGACCGGTAAGAGGCTTGAAGCAAACTTCAATATTGTGATCGGGCAGGTATCTTCAGCCAGGAACATAGAGAAATGTGTCAGCCGTGTGGGACTGAAGGTAAAAGACCTTATTCTTGAACCACTTGCTTCTGCAGAGGCTGTTCTTACCGACGATGAAAAGGAAGCCGGAGTTGCACTGATCGATATCGGCGGCGGCACAACCGATCTCGCAGTATATTTTGACGGTATAATAAGACATACTGCCGTCATCCCTTTCGGGGGAAATGTTGTAACCGAAGATATCAAGCAGGGTTGCTCCATATTGCTCAGGCAGGCTGAACTTCTGAAGGTGCAGTTCGGTTCGGCACTTGGTGATATGGCTCCGGACGATAAGGTTGTGACCATTCCCGGTATCAGCGGAAGGGAACCTAAGGAGATATCATTCAAAAACCTGGCCTACATTATCCAGAGCAGGATGGAGGAGATTATTGATGCTGCCTCATTCGAGATTGAAAATTCAGGCTTTTTTGATCAGTTAAGTGCAGGGATAGTTCTTACCGGCGGCGGGGCGCTGCTGACCCATCTTTCACAACTGGTAAAATTCCGCACGGGACTTGATGTCCGGATCGGGTCACCCAACGAACATCTTGCAGGAGAACCTGACGACGAGATTAACCACCCGATGTACTCAACGGCAGTGGGACTGATTCTGAAGGCCTATGAACATATTGATATTGAGGTAAAAGAGTTAATTTCAGAAGATGCTGTTCCTGGAGAGAACCCTGAAGAGAAACCCACCGTCGAAAAGAAACAGGAACGGATAAAAACCACTCTGATGGAACAATTGAAAACTACTATAACAAAGATATTTGAGGAAGATGATATTAAAATGTGATTTAAAAATTATAAGATATGACTAACAACAGCGAAATTATAAACTTTGATTTGCCTGTAGAGAGATCTTCGATCATCAAAGTAGTAGGTGTAGGTGGTGGCGGCAGCAATGCTGTCAACCATATGTTCAGGTCGGGTATCAAGGATGTGAATTTTGTAATATGCAATACCGATGCCCAGGCACTTCAAAACAGCGAGGTTCCCATCAAGATCCAGCTTGGTGAGTCTCTCACAGAGGGCCGCGGTGCCGGCAACAAGCCTGAAATCGGAAAGCAGGCTGCCATCGAGAACCTGGACGATGTGATAGAGGCCCTTTCGGGGAATACCAAGATGGTATTTATAACTGCCGGAATGGGCGGTGGTACAGGAACCGGAGCAGCCCCGGTCATTGCAAGGGCTGCGAAGGAGATGGGGCTTCTGACCATCGCAATTGTTACCATACCCTTTAAGTTCGAGGGTAAGGTACGGATAAACCAGGCCATAGATGGTATAAATGAGCTAAGGGAGCATGTAGACTCACTCCTTGTTATTAACAATGAAAAGCTTCGCGAGATCTTCGGAGACCTGAAGATAAGCGAGGCATTTACCAGGGCAGACAATGTACTTTCAGGTGCTGCTAAAGGTATTGCAGAGATCATAACCGTTCACGGCCATGTCAATGTTGACTTTGCCGATGTGCAGACCGTAATGACCAACAGTGGTGTGGCAATACTCGGATCGGGACTGGCAGAGGGAGAGAGCAGGGCCCTCGATGCCATTCAGTCTGCTATTTCATCTCCGCTGCTGAATAATAACGATATCCGCGGAGCAAAAAATATTCTGCTTAACATCACATCAGGAATAGATGAGGTAAGCATGGATGAAGTCGGTGAGATAACCGATTTTGTTACTGCCGAGACTGAGGAAAGCACGAATATCATATGGGGCACCTGTACTGAGGAGTCTCTTGGAGAGAAAATTTCGGTTACGATAATTGCAACCGGATTTGAATCCAATTCCATACCGGAGCTCTATACCCGCAAAAAGAATATTGAGAGACTTTCTCTTGATGAGTTTCCGACTCCTGACGGTGGGTCGGTAGTGGGAGGATTCACTGTAAGGGACCGGAAGACAAGAACAACGGAAAATTATGATTACGACCATCTTCAAAGAAGAATTGAGTTCGATATCAAAGGAACCGGCAGAGAGATTTTCTCCCTCAATGATGATAACAGCGATCATGATGAGGTATCAGGGTTAACGGAACAGCGTGCAGGCGACAGGGCTGCAAAACTTAAGGAAGCCGGCAATAAGCTTAAAGAGAAGAACTATCTCAATATTAATGAGAAGGAGGAGATTGAAGAGATGGAGCGGCAGCCTGCCTTTGAGAGAAAAAAGATCAACCTTAATCTTTCAAAGAAATCGGCCGACAACCCTGTAAGCCGTTATACCCTTTCTGATGAAGATGGCAAGGGACCACGGTTAAGGCCGGAAAACGGTTATCTGCATGACAATGTAGATTAACCCGCGTCAATTCATTCTCTGATAAAATGACAACCGACTGATTTTCTGTTTTTCAGCGCGGCTGCAACTATAAGCTGTGAACTGACTACCGAGTTTCTAAGTTCAATTATTTGCTTGGTGATCTCAGCACTCTTGTAGAATCTCAATATCCGGTGAGAGTAATATTCAAGGTCCGATTCGGCCCGTCTTAATCCTTTGACAGTGCGGATAATACCTGCATAGTTCCACATCGTGAGCCGGATGGCCTGCATATCCTGATCAATCAGAAGGGGGTCAAACACTTCTGCAGCAGGCGGCTTTTCCCAGTCGGGAATATTGTCGAAACGCTGCTTTTTTATCGTCCTGCGGTTTTTAACAATATCTCCTGACGATGATTTACCCCAGAGCAGACCTTCAAGGAGTGAAGCTGAGGCCAGCCTGTTTGCACCGTGGAGTCCCGTACAGGAAACCTCACCTATTGCATATAGATTCTTAAGGGATGTTCTTCCAAATATATCTGCTTTGATGCCTCCGCAAAAATAGTGGGCAGCAGGTGTTATCGGTATGGATTCTTTTGTTATATCAATACCCCCCTTCAGGCAGGTTGCATATATCTTCGAAAATCTTTTTTCAAGCGGTTTGGTGCCTTTGTAATAATTGGCAATATCCAGCAGCATGTACTCCTTTCCGGTTTTACATATTCGATCATAAACCGCGCGTGATACAACGTCCCTTGGTGCCAGATCACCCATCTCTGAATACTCCCTCATGAATTCCTGTCCCTCATGATCTTTTAAGCGTCCTCCTTCTCCCCGCAAGGATTCTGATATCAAAAATCTCTTTATGTCTTTGTGAAACAGAGAGGTAGGGTGAAACTGCACAAATTCTGCATTAATAATATCGGCACCTGCCCTGTATGCCATACTTGTTCCGTCACCTGTTGAGGATACGGGGTTGGTGCTGTGGTAATAAAGACTTCCTGTACCGCCTGTGGCAAGGATCACACGTTCAGCAAAAAAGGTTTCGGTTTCGTTCCTGGTGTTGTTAAGGGCATATACACCAAACACCTCCCTTTCCCGGTAAACCTCCTGTGGATCACGTGAATGGTGATTGTTTGTGATAAGGTCTATTGCCGTGTAGTCTGTTAGAAACTCAACACCCTGCTTTTTGGCATAACTTATCAGAGAATCCTCTATCTTGTCTCCGGTATGATCTTCATAATGAACGATACGTCTTTTGCTGTGGGCCGCCTCCTCCGTGTAGTCTATCTTACCCTCCTCCGATTTGCTGAACTGGATACCCACCTCATTTACCAGGAAGTCGAACACAAGAGGAGGTCCGTTTTTCACAAAGAAATCTACAGCTTCAAGGTTATTGTAACCCGAACCTGCTCTCAGTAAATCGCTTCGCAAAAGTTCGGCCGAGTCATCATCCCGGGACGCAATAATGCCTCCCTGTGCATAGAGGGTATTGGTTTCATTAATTTCTGATTCCTTGGTCATCACAACAATTCGCAGACCGGCTTTTCTCAGGCTGATCGCACAACTGAGCCCTGCCAGGCCGGATCCGACTATCACTGCATCGTAATAATGTCTCATTTGATATTTTCTTTTAGACTGAAGTCAAATGCTTTTATTGAGTGGGTAAGTTCACCAACAGAAATAAAATCCACACCCGTTAAGGAGACCTGCCTGATCCTTTCCAGTGTCATGTTACCAGAAGCCTCAGTTTCACATATTTGTTCTGTCAGCTTCACTGCCTCGCTCAACTGTTCATTGCTCATATTGTCAAGCAGGATTCTTTCAACTTTGCAATTTAGTGCCTCCCTGACTTCCTGAATATTCCTGGCTTCAACCTCTATTTTAAAACGACTTCCCCATCTTTCTCTTACCTTGCTTACGGCAGTACTGATACCTCCTGCAGCATCTATATGGTTGTCCTTGATCAACACCATATCATGCAATCCCATGCGGTGGTTCATTCCGCCTCCGCACCTGACAGCGTATTTCTGCAGTTGCCTGAAACCCGGGATGGTTTTTCTTGTATCCAGGATAATTGTTTTGCCTTCGGCCTCACTTACAAACCGGGCCGTTTTCGTTGCTACGGCCGACATCAGGGAGAGAAAATTAAGAGCAGTTCTCTCTGCCTTCAATATTGATTTCACCGGCCCCGATACTTCGGCTACCAGGTCGCCTTTTTCAATATTGTCGCCGTCGTTATGGAGAAAGCGTACAGATACAGAAATATCGGTTCTTGTCATCACCCTTTCAAATACATCTTTTCCGCAGAGTTTCCCGATGTCTTTTGATATCAGTTTAAAAGTATGTTCCTTGCCCGTAAAGATCGATTCAGATGTGATATCTCCCTCTTTTTGAAGGTCCTCCTCCATTGCCATATCAATCATCCTGTCAAGATGTCCGAGGTTTTCCATGGTATTGCCCTGTATATGCTCCGGTTCAGATTGCTAAAGTAAAAAAAAAGCGGTTAAAACAATGTCTTAACCGCAAATTCATATTTTAACTTACCAATCCTGGTATCCCGCCATGCCTTGGTTCAGTATTATTTATTCACGTCGACTGTCACGGCAATTAATAGAATTGGTGCCTGTTATCCTTCACATTGGCCTGTTCTCTTAATGCCTCAAATACATCGAAATTTACCCTTGCCCTGATACTATTCCCAAGCCTGTTTTTCTCCATCTCCAGGTCTTTTTCTTCAGGTATGGATATTGATGTGACTTCCAGCAGATATACTCCGTTCTCACCAATAACCGGACCGGAGAGCCTGTTTTCATCAATTGTCGTTGCAGTGCCTATCAGCCTTGGTTCAATACCGGCAACCGGCACGGAGAATGATGTAAAACTAATGTTTGCAGCCTGTTCAACGTTTGTGTTTAGTGAGTTCGCAATTGAATATAGCTCTTCTCCAGCCTCAATCCTTTCCTGCAACCTTGCAGCAATGATCTCTGCTTTGAGCTGACGGATCAAAATCCCCTCAATCTCATCGCTCACATCTTCACGAGACTGATATCCTTCCTGCCTGACACTCGTCAGTGCAGCTATAACAAATCTGTCTCCTATCTCCATAATCGGAGAGATAGCCTTCTCACGTGCATCATAGGCCCATCTGACCAGCTCTCTTGCATTGGGTAGTCCGGGTAGCTCTTTGTCATTTATGAGTATGTTATCAGCTACCCTGACAGGAAGTCCCTGTTCAGCGGCAGCTTCACTGAATTGTTCGTATGTATTGTTCATGCCTCTAAACTGGCTGGCCCTCGAATATATACGCTGGTAGGTGGCTGAGCTGGGTGTTACCTCACGAGCAAGTGTTGCATATACAATCTTTTTCTCCTCACGGGAGCGGTCGGTTACCTGTACTATATGAAAGCCGAACTGGGTCTCCACTATAAAAAATTCGCCCCTGGGTGCCGAGAATGTTGCGTTGTTGAACTCTTCTACCATCATCCCTTCAGTGAACCAGCCCAGGTTCCCGCCCTCAAACCGGCTTCCCATATCATCCGAAAATTGCATTGCCAGCATTTCAAAGCTCTCTCCCCTGCGGGCAGCATCAAGAAGGCTGTCGGCCCTGTTTTGTGCCTGCTGATAGTCCAGTTCTGGTCCGGGTTGAATAAGTATATGCCTTGCACGAATAGAATCAGGAACAAAATTGATCTCTACCAGGCGTGATAGTTTATACCTGCTATTTTCAAAATAAGGTCCGTAAATATCTCCGGGTTCTGCACTGAACATAAATTCGGCAATTGTCTCCGGGAGCTCCTCATAACTATAATTTCTGCGGTCAAATGGCACATCTGAATTCAGGTTGATGAACTGCCTTACCTCTTCAACTTCCTGAAACTCCTCTTCCATCTCCTCAATCCATTCACGGGCAGCCCTGTCATCATCTTCGGAGGGAGCAATGTCGAATGAGATATATTCTATATCCCGTGAAGCTGTCTGGCTGAAATCATCCCTGTTCCGCCGGTAGTAACGCCTTATATCGGCAGGTGAAACAGAAACAAGGCTGTCATCAACAGTGTCAAAACGCTGCACGATAAAATCAAAATCAACACTTTTGTTATTGGCATTCCATGCAAATTCTGCCTGCAGGGGAGTGATATAAAGGCCTTTAGCGATCATGTTGTTATACTTTGCAAGTTTTCTCTCCCTTGTGATCTCCCTTTCAACATAAAGCCAGTATGCTCTCTGCTGCCCGGTAGGGTCCTGATTCATCGATCTGAGGAACTGGATGACGGCCGACTGGTCAAATGCGCCTGTTGAGGGGTCGGTAAAAAGCTGGCGTACAATTGGGTGGATATTCCTGCCCTGAACCATATCAAACAACTCTTCGGCCGAAACCTCAATACCAAGTCTTTCGTACTCCTCTTCAAGTATGATCTCCCTGAGAAGAACCTGCCAGGCCTCTTCAAGAATTCTTTCGTGGGTTTCTGCATCAAGTGAACTCTCTCCGGTATTCAGCATATAGATATCGGTAAGCTGATCCACCTTCTGCTGGAAGTTTTCATATGAAATTGATTTTCCTGCAATTTCGGCAATTTCAAACTGCCTGTTTGTAAACAGAGAGGGGCCTGATCCGAGAATATCGCCGAGGATAAATGCGAACAGCGCAAGTCCTATTACAACCGCTACCAGCACTCCTGCACGGTTTCTGATTTTTTCTAGTGTAGCCATCTGAAAATGTCAAATTAAAATATGTCGCAAATTTTGAGCTACGAAGATAATAATTTAAAATGTAGATGAAATTATTTCATCTGAAATTCCACACTATCAGATGAAAAAAATATAATGCTCCAGAAAGATACCGGCTGTTAATTCAAATCCCACCAATAATTATTTCCAATCCCTGCTCAAAAAGATTGTTTATTGACCGGCTGCACAGTGGAACATTTTAACATTAAGGATTTCAATAAAAAAAGGGCTGCATCAGATGCAGCCCACGGAGAACCAAATTTATTATTCTTTGCCGGGTTCAGGCTATTATCTTGCCCTGATCCTTGTTGTTTCGTTTATCCAGCATCCAACCGTATATGTATCCCCAACTTTGAAGCCGTGGAAGAAGATGGTTTCATTATCAGGAAAATAGGGAGAATATGTTTCTATCATTCTATTCGCGTCAGAAGCAATAGAAGGATCAACCCGTTTGGCTTCATTAAACCTGTCAACCGCCACCCAATATACGGTCCTGTTTTTAAAGTCTGCATCTTCCTGGCCGTCAAAACAATCAGCTGACTGGGCATAAAGACTGCCTATATGCATATGTGCGCGACCAAGTGCAGGATTGTTCTCGAGTGCCTGGCGGGCATACTGCCTTGAAAGCTGTCTGTCGTTTTTCACCCTTTCAGTCATAATAGCCAGTTCAAGATAGTAGTTAGCTCTATCTTCAGGATTATCCTGGAGCTCTATAGCCTCTTTGATGTAATCCATGACCCTGTCGTCATCTCCCCGGGTACGGTACATGGACGAAAGGTTCAGTGCGGTTCTGGCTGACGGGTCCAGAACATGAAGCTTTTCCGTAACACTAAGGTAGAGATCCGAATCGGTACAGCCTGCATTGTTCAGCAGGTCATTAACCTTGCTCAGCAGCTCAACGTCGTCAGGCGATTTGCTAACCTGGTCGGCGAACAGCTCAATAAGTGCATCGCAATCAGCTGCCCCGCTGTCGGCAAACAGCTTTTCGATTGCCTCACGGGCAGTATAAAGTGCATCGGAAGCTGAACTTTCAAGACCTGCATCAATCCTGTCCGTCAGGTCTGTATAGGTTTCTATTACCTGTTCACTGTCGATCATTCCTGCTACAAATTTTGCAACGGTAACATTCATGAATAAAACGACCACAGGTGGTGACGGATCATTACCCGAGTGCCTGATCGACTCCTTGAGCGCTTCGTAACCTGGACCGGCTTCTTCCAGATCATTGTTGTATCGAAAGAAGAATGTGCCTTTTCTGCCAAGTACGTTCCCCGGATCACCAAATGGCTGACCCTCATATGCCTCCATTCGCTGGTCGAACATCATCATGGCAGTGTCGAGGTATGCCTGTCTCACCTCTTCATCCTCCGCATTTTCTATTAAACTTCCCAGCATTGTTTCTCCGTATATATAGATATTCCGGCTGGCAATGGGATAATTATTAAAAACCACTCTCCAGTAGTCCAGGGCATCTTCATAATTCTGCTGCCTGTACCTGTCGCCGAACAGCGAAAGATTAGTAAGGCATTTGATACTGTCTTCAGGTGTATCACCGTACTGGCCGGGTATATGCCGCCCCCTCTGGCCTGACAGGTCTGCCTGTGTTAACAATACCATGAATAATCCTATTAAACCTTTTAAAGCTATATTTTTCATCAGTTCCTGTTATTGAATTAGACTTTCCGGAAATCCCGACAAATATAAAAACTATCTTCAAATAACATCAAGGGTCATCCGGTTAATTATTTATTTTTTTGTTGAGTTAAATGCATTCTAAATAGAATAATGGCAAAAGTTATGCCAAACTTCAGTCACTCATTCATCCTTATTCTAACCCTCTACAACAAAGATACAACTATTGTATTAGTTTGTCAAGCAAAAGCATTCTTTTTGTGATTGTAAAATTTTTTCATGCGTCTGTGAGTAATTTTGTGCCGAATTTTTTTTTCATATATTTAACTAAAAATGTTGGACCTGGCGGTTATTCCTCTGAAATTTTAAGGTTGACCAGTTCAATTCTGGTTTTACTCATTTTGACAATTTCAAAAATGAATGGGCCGATATGCAATTTCTGGCTTATTTTTGGGATACTTTCATGATGATGGATGATAAACCCGGCCAGGGTCTCATAGTCATCTGATTTTGGTATGCCCAGGTTATATTTTTCATTAAGGTAATCAATCTCAAGCCTTCCCGAAAAGACAAATTCAGTTTCTGAAATCCTTCTCTCTTCCAGATCGACGGTATCATGCTCATCTTCAATCTCACCGAATATCTCTTCCATTATATCTTCAATTGTCACCATACCTGCCGTACCGCCGAATTCATCAACAACCACGGCAACGCTTTTCTTCTCCTTTATGAACAGGCTCAGTAATTTATTTGCCACCATGGTCTCTGGCACAATTATTATCCTGTTAAGCATCGATCTGATGCTTTTGGGATTCTTAAAGAAGTCCTTCGAATTGATGTATCCTATTATATTATCTATTGAATTTTTGTAGAGCAGTATCCTGGCAAAACCTGTTTCTATGAAGCTATGTTTTACCTCTTCAATAGGCGTATCAATTTCAAAGGCCACTATTTCCGGTCTTGGCACCATGCACTCCCTTAGTTTAATTGTTGAGAAGTCGAGTGCGTTCTGAAATAGCTTAATGTCGTTTTTCAGATTATCCTCTTCATTAAAATCATTCTGGCTCTCTCTGACAAAATGGTCCAGGTCGACTTTACCGAAAACATTTTTTTTATCATCACCCGAAACATCAGTGCCAAGGGCATATTTCATTAAAAAATTTCCTATACTTATGATACTTTTACTGATAGGGTAGAGCAGGATGTAAAATGCCATTACCGGAACTGAAAGGGCATTAAGCAGAAGATTGGGCTTTAGCCTGAAGATCGCCTTTGGCAGAAACTCGGCCGTGATGAGAATAATTACCGTGGCTATAAAGGTCTGGATAATAAATACCATTGCCTCAGAGCTTATTAATCTGCTGATCTGCGGCTCAAGAATTACAGCCATTGTAATACCGTATACAACCAGTGCAATGTTATTGCCAACCAGCATTGTGGCGATATACTGGCCGGGATTCCTTGTAAATATTGAGGTTATTCTGGATGTAAAGGTGCCCTGTTTCTTCTCTAGTTCTAGTCTGAGTTTGTTGGATGAAATAAAGGCAATCTCCATGCCCGAAAAAAAGGCTGAAAAAACCAGGCTGACCAGGATGACAAACAATGAATTCATTGAATATAATTCAGCGTTTTTGAGATCTCCTCATATTTCTGCGGTAAATATACATAAATAGCGACAAAACGGTGATCACAAAAAACATCACACTCTCATCCAGTCCGAGATGATACCAGTTATAGAACCCTGCCAGAAGACTCAGTACGGCGAGGGTGATCCATACAATCTCAAGTATGCGGGTCATTCTATAGTGCATCATCGTCCAGATATAAGGTTCCCCGTATTTTCTTTATTTTCCAGCGTGTAAATGTTTCATCAGCTTCAAAGCCTTCACCCGTTATCACTTCATTCGGCCGGGTTATTTTTACAAAACTGTTGGAATAGATCAACCGGTTCTTTTCATCCCAGAAAAGCTGGTCGGTGTTGAGAATCTCTCCTGCCTGGTTTATAACAACAACACTGTCTTTTACTTCCCACAGATCCTTCTCTGCGTAATAAATGGCATATTTTGAGCTCAGCTGTGATTCAGAGTTACCATCCCTGTCAAAGAATTCGGCAACAACACCACCCGGAAACTCGGTATACTCTTCTGAAGAACCTGTATAATTGTGTATTTCCGGTGCTATTATCAATAGTTGAAGTCTTGCTGAATCAGTGTATCTTATTTCGGCATCTATCATCGACTGGCTTGGCAGCAGGGTATCCCGGGAGAAGGATTTAATTACCTCAATATCATTTTCACATGATATGATCAGTAATACCATTATAAAAAATACGGGAAGACGAAACAGCCCCTGTATGCTGCAGCAATCATTACTGCGGGGATTACTCGATTCGGCGCTGGAAAAACCAGAAATCATAAAGTGACAGACTCAGATTAAACATAATGTAATTTTCCTGGATCAGGTTGTAATCCTTTGTGCCTCTGCGTCCAATATCTACCGCAAAATTAAAAGTTGTTCTTGTATTTCCGTAAGGAATCCCAACACCGACCGTCAAACCATAATCTCTTAACTGGTGCCCCCTAAGTTGCAGATAGGTGTCGGTATAGTGAAAGCCTATCCTGTATTGGATATTTTTCCAGTAACTTCTAAAGTCAGTGTAATCAGGTATATATTGTGCACCTATCTTGAACGATGAGCTGTTCACAAGTGAGTCGCCCTGCTGGCCCAGAAAACTGGTTTCCGACCACTGCTGAAACGAATAGTCGGCTCCGATAAGGAATTTGTTCCTTTTACCAAACGAAGCTCCGATCCCGTACCTGGCGGGGAGATCAATTGAGCTCTCAGATGCGATATGGTTCAGTACAGTATCTCTTACCTGTCCGTCAGCAGTTGAGAGCTGGTTTATAATAAGCCAGTCCTGGTCAGTTTTTAGAGGGGTTTTGTTCTCATAAACAGCACCAAGGGTAAATCTATAATCCTCACCTAAATTCCGCGAGTACTGAAGACCGTATCTCAGGTGAAAATCCCCGACCATTGCCCGCGATGTACTGTTTACACCGAAAGTGTTCTCGGCCAGGGGAAAAACAAGGCTCCTGGTCTGAGTAAGCGAGCCGAACATGTATGAAATATTTACCCCGGCAGAAAGATTCTCTGTCAGACTTATTGCATTGCCGAAGAAGAACTGGTTTATTCCTCCGTTGCCTTCATAATAGTGTTCAGACTGAAGATCTACATCGATCAGTTTATATCCCATCTGGCTATAAGGTACGAGTCCGAAACTTGTTTTCCACCAGCGGGATACGGGAAAACCTATCGCCAGGTGGCTAAGGGTAATATTGCTTACATTGTGACTTCCCCCGGTACTTGCAAGCTGCATGGTATTACCCGCAAGTCCCGTCGAGAATATAAATGAGTTGGTATCCTGTGCTGTATAAGAAGCAGGATTGAGGTAATTGATATGACCGGCATCCCTCAGGCCCAGTCCGATACCGCCCATGCCAAGGTTGCGTCCAAATCCTTCTTTTGTTATGTCACCTATACCGAAACGGGAGTATGGCGAATAGGTGTTTTTTTGGGCTTCGGCACCTGAAAATAGAAAAAATACTGCTAGAATCAGTATCAGAGGTTTAATTTTTTTCGACATTGTATGTTAAGATTCTGTTTAGTCCGGTGAATATTAAATCAGGATCTGCAAAGATGGTGTTTTTTAGTTTTTTATCAAAGTAATTGGCATCTCCGCCTGTGAAAATAATTATCAGATCCCTGTATTTCTCCTTCATTCTGAGTATATAAGCTTCCATTTCAAAAATAATCCCGTTTATTACCCCTGATGCTATTGAGCCGGTAGTATTATCTGCAATCATCATAACCTCATCCGCAGCTTTTACAAGGGGCAATTTCCCGGTGAATTCATGCAGCGCCCTGAACCTCATTGATAAACCCGGAGAAATGTTGCCTCCGAGATAACACCCTGTTCCGTCAATTATATCATAGGTAATGGCAGTTCCTGCATCAACAACCAAAACGGCTTTTCCCGGATAATTATTGTTGGCTCCCGTAACTGCTGCCAGGCGATCTCTCCCCAGTGTTTTTTTTGACTTATAGGAATTAGTGATGGGTAAGGGAGTGTTATGGTTTAAAACAAGAAGCGAGGGGAAGCTCTTCCCCAGCAAATTTATAAGTCCGGGATCATCATCCAGTACAGAACAGAGTATGACATTACTGATTCCGGGATACCCGGTTTTAAGCTCCTCTATTTCCCTCTTACCTGGTTTTGTCCAACGGTTTCTGCCTATTAAGGTTGATCCTGAATAAATAGCTGCTTTTACTCCCGAATTTCCAATGTCAATGCATAAATTCATGGGGACCGGTTTTTATTATCTGGTTCAAATATGGGTTATTTATTTTACATTTCTTGCGAGACTTGGTTGCTGCTTATCTGTTTATAAAAATTTCATATATATTTCTTCTGTAAAAAAGCATAAATTTTGTTTTAAGAAAATATCCAAAATTTATTCTTACAGTCGGAACCGCTGCGCTTTCCCATGAATTACACATCTGTCAGGCATAATTAATAATAACATAATAATCCATGTGTAATCGACAAAGTCAAATTTTTTCATGCGTCTGTGTGTAATTTTACGCAGAAAAAATTTAATGTATATTTGTGTTATATTGATTCCAAATTTGGAATTTATTATTAACCTAAAAATTATCTTATTATGAGAAAACGTTTTGTCTTTTTTTCTATAGTTCTTCTATTTTCGGCCGGCACCCTCACCTCTTTCGGCCAGCTTTACAATACCGGTGTAGGGGCGAGGCTGGGCTTTTTTAACGGACTTACGGTCAAACATTTTATGCAGGAGGGCCGGGCAGTTGAAGGTATCCTGTCAACCAGGTGGGACGGATTTATCGTTACCGGACTGTATCAGTTTCAGCAGCCTTTTGCAGATGTAAATAACCTGGAGTGGTTCTATGGGGGTGGTGTTCATGTGGGTTTCTGGCAGTCCGGCAGATATCACTTTGATGGTGATGCGAGAAGTGTTTTCGGACTGGATCTTATTCTGGGGGTTGAATACACATTTGACGAAATTCCCTTCTCGGCCAGCCTTGACTGGAAGCCTGCTTTCAATGTCGTTGGTGATACAAACTGGTGGGGTGACGGAGTTGCTTTGTCAATAAGGTATACTTTCAGATAACCTGTTTGCAAAATTATTAAATTGTATTTAATTTTTTTTCAATTAGAAGAATACTAGCAATTAAGATTTAGCTGAGTGATTTGGAAAAAGTGTAAAGACTCTTTTCAAATCACTCTTTTTATTTAACTTATAAGTTGCCGGTTTTGTTAAAATCTGCCACATGTTTTTCTGGCAAAATCAGTTCTGAAACAAACCTGCACCTTCCGAAATTTTTTTAAGAAATCCCAGCGCCACACTCACTGAAACGGCGTTCTGAATGCTGAGGGTAAGCTTGTTCCTGCCCTCTTTCAGTCTCATCTCACTTTGATTTTGGATTGTTCCAAGAATTGCCGGG
Source organism: Bacteroidales bacterium (assembly GCA_007120695.1). Taxonomy (GTDB): domain Bacteria; phylum Bacteroidota; class Bacteroidia; order Bacteroidales; family PUMT01; genus PXAP01. The sequence continues at coordinate 28,279 of SKND01000038.1, forward strand.
AATACCGGCGAACTGTAAAACTGCGATTTCTGATCGGATATGAAATAGCATACCATTCTGCCGTTTTTTAGCACAATTTTCTCCAACCCGAGAGAAATTGCCAGTATACGCAGTCTCACAACATTCAACAGCTCTGACGACTGTGCGGGAAGCTTTCCGAACCTGTCAACCAGATCCGCTTCAAATTTCAGGAGCGACTGTTCACTCATGGTATTGTCAAGGATCCGGTATAGCCTGATCCTTTCAGAATTACCCGGTATGTAGGATTCGGGGAACCGCAATTCCATGTCGGTATCAACCTGGCAATCATTGATATATCTTTGCTCTGAGACACTTCCCCTTTCGGGGAAAATATCGCTGAATTCATCTTTTCTAAGCTCCTGTACAGCTTCATCAAGAATTTTGTGGTAGGTTTCAAATCCGATATCTGCTATAAAACCACTCTGTTCCCTTCCCAGCAGGTTCCCTGCCCCCCTGATGTCCAGATCCTGCATTGCTATATTGAACCCGCTTCCCAGACCTGAGAAATCCTCAATTGCTTTCAGGCGTTGTCTCGCCTCCCTGGTCATAGATTGCGGGGGAGGGGCAAGAAGGTAACAGAAAGCTTTCTTGTTTGAGCGGCCAACCCTGCCTCTTAGCTGATGCAGGTCACTCAGTCCGAAATGGTGTGCATTATTAATAAGTATAGTATTGGCATTTGGGATGTCGAGACCTGACTCAATGATGGTTGTGGCTATCAGCACATCGTAATCACCCGATATAAATCCAAGCATTATTTTCTCAAGCCTGCTGCTCTCCATTTGTCCGTGCGCAACAACAGTTCTTGCTCCCGGACAAACCTTGTTGACTATATTCTCTATCTCTGCTATATTCTGTACCCTGTTATGTATAAAGAAGATCTGTCCTCCTCTCTGGATCTCATAATTAACGGCATCACGAATAATATCCGTGTTGAATTGGTGCAACTCGGTGACGATGGGATGCCTGTTAGGCGGTGGGGTATTGATTATTGCAAGATCTCTGGCTCCCATCAATGAGAACTGCAGTGTCCTGGGTATTGGTGTTGCCGTTAGTGTAAGGGTATCAACATTTAATTTCATTTTTTTCAATCTCTCCTTAATACTGACCCCGAACTTTTGCTCCTCGTCTATTATAAGGAGTCCCATGTCCCTGAATTTAACATCCTTACCGATTATTCTGTGAGTGCCTATCAATATATCTATTTTCCCTTCGGCAAGTGCACCTATTATCTCTTTCTGTTTCTTTGGAGGCCTGAACCGGCTTATATGATCTACTGTACAGGGAAAATCTTTCAGCCTGTCGCTGAATGTATTGTAATGCTGGAGCGCGAGAATTGTAGTAGGAACCAGCACTGCAACCTGTTTGTTGTCGGCTACCGACTTAAAGGCAGCCCTGATTGCAACCTCAGTCTTCCCGAATCCGACATCTCCGCAAACAAGCATATCCATTGGAACAGGCGATTCCATCTGTTCCTTTACCATGTTTGTTGCTTTCGTCTGGTCGGGAGTATCCTCATAGAGAAAAGAGGCTTCAAGTTCGCGTTGCAGGTAGGAGTCGGCCGAAAAACGGAACCCTTCCTCCAGCCTTCTTTTCGCATACAAGCTTATCAGCTCCCTTGCAATGTCCTTTACCTTGTTTTTGGTCCTTTCTTTCAGCTTTTGCCACGCTCCGGATCCCAGTTTATATATTTTGGGCGGAACCCCGTCTTTCCCCTTGTATTTTGATATCCTGTGAAGAGAGTGGATGCTTACATAAAGCGTATCATTATCCTTATAGACAAGCTTCAGTGCTTCCTGCAGTTTCCCGTTAACGTCAATCTTCTCAAGTCCTCCGAACTTGCCAATGCCATGGTCAATATGCACCACGTAATCACCTGGCTGCAGATCATGAAGAGTTTTTATGGTGACAGCCTCTTTTCTCTTGAAACCCTCCTTAAGCCTGAAACGTTGATATCGGTCGAAAATCTGGTGGTCAGTATAGCAGCATATCCGCAGGTCATGATCTGTAAACCCCCTGTGCATAAAAGTCTGAACCGGTGTAAATTTTGCGGAGTCATTTATTTCCCTGAATATCTCTTGCAACCGTTCAAATTGCTTTGAATTTTCAGAGAAAATATAGTTTGAGTAACCCTTCAGCGTATTTTCAGCAACTTTTTCTGTAAGCAACTCAAAGTTTTTATGGAAAAGTGGCTGAGGGGATGTATTGAACTGAAGTATTTCCCTGCACTCAAAGAAAGCAGATTGTCCGAATTCCAGTACGGTAAGCTCTTCTGCCCTTAATATCAGCTCCACTCCGCTATCGAGATACAGGTTCTTTTCCTCTTCTCCTGCTAATATTTCTTTCAGGCTTTCAGACTCATACAGATCATTAAGCCTTGCAACCGTGAATCCGAGATCTTTTGTCCATATCAGTGTCCGGTTATCCATCAAGGCCAACAACGAGCTTCTGTCTCCCTTTTGAGAGAGCAACTCCCCGTTGGCTCCTATCTCCTGAATATTTGGGATAATTGATACAGAATCAATCTTCTGTTCAGACAACTGAGTTTCAATATCAAAAAATCTCAACGACTCTACCTCATCTCCGAAAAAGTCTATCCGGCACGGACGGTCATCCGAATATGAAAAAACATCTATTATGCTTCCACGTATTGCAAACTCACCCGGCTCATATACAAAATCGGTCTCCCTGAACCCATACTCATTCAGAACCTCCACTATGAAATCCCTCGGTAGCGATTCCCCTGCCGAGATATTAAGCTTCAGCTTATCAAGTGTTGCCTTTTTTACTACCTTTTCCAGAAGAGCTTCCGGATAGGTTACTATAGCAAACGGAGAGCCAGTTCCTGTCAAATGATCCAGCACTTCGGTGCGCTGTATCATACCTGCTGCATCAGTTTGCCTGTTCTGAACAGAACGTCTGTAGGAGGAGGGAAAAAAGTACAAACCGCCTTCCTGATACAAGCTCTGAAGGTCATTGTAAAAGTAAGCAGCCTCTTCCTTATCATTCAGGATTATAATGTTGTTTACCCTGGATCTCCTTATAACTTCCGATGCAAACAACGCTGATGATGAGCCCGATAACCCCTTAAGGTGACATTTTGAAGGGGTTTCAGTTTTAATCAGATCTCCCAGTTTAATAAAATTGGGATGCTGATTATACGAGTTTAATGGAGAAGCTGACACCTGATATAAATGAAATTTGATTCCGGTTAACCGGATTAACAGTTTTATATTTTGATGCAAAATTAACCAAAATTCAGAACTATTATGTCCGCTCCGGTTCACAGACCGGCAGTCGGGAATCCCGGGACGTGTTATCCCTGAGGGATTGGTGTAGGATTCATACGTACAAAGCATGTTTATATAACTGATTATATATTTATTGTATTTGACATAATAATCAGCTTCGGTAATACAAATGTATGGAATCCTCATGCTATGTATATGACCTTTTGTGAACTTAAGTTGATGAGGATTTCTCCTGAAAAGTTTACCGCTACTTCCGTTGGAGAGATGATCATTATTATTATTATTCGTTGATCATACCGGCAAAAGGCCATTATATATGATATGTTGATTATTTTTACAGATGCATATAACTTTAATTGCCAGTAGATGATAGTGTTTAAATTCGGTGGAGCATCAGTCAGTTCTGCCCGGTCGATAGAAAATCTTGCCGGAATAATTTCCGGAGATAATGAAAAAATGATTATTGTGGTTTCTGCTTTCGGTAAGATTACCAATGCCCTGGAGGAGCTTTTGAAAGAATGGATTGCAGGTAGCAGGGTAAGACTCGTTTTGCTGGAGCGGATCAGGAATTTCCATTTTGATATCTTAGGCGGATTATTCCCGGAAAATGATCATCCGGTTTATGCTAAGATCAACTATCTGTTTTCACTAATTGAGCAAAAACTCAATACTTCTCCCTCCGACAATTATGATTATGAATATGACCAGCTTGTAAGCCTGGGGGAGGTAATCTCAACCACAATTATCAGCTGCTATCTGGAATCAAGAAATATCACCAACAGATGGATCGATGCCAGGGAATGGCTTGTGACCGACGACACCTTTCGTGAGGCTAATGTCAACTTCGGTATTTCGGGCAGCAGGCTAAGGGAAAAAATCTTGTCGGCTGATACAGGCAAACTTGTTACCCAGGGTTTTATAGGAGGCACCATTGACGGGATTACTACTACTCTTGGCAGGGAGGGGTCGGATTATACTGCCGCCGTCGCAGCTAACCTTACCTGTGCAGATTCTCTGGTTGTATGGAAGGATGTACCCGGAATACTTACTGCAGATCCGTCATTATTCCCCGGGGCAGAACTGATTGATGAATTATCCTATCATGAGGCAATTGAGCTCTCATTTTATGGTGCAAAGGTGATACACCCCAAAACGATCAAGCCACTGCAGAACAAGAACATTCCCTTGCTGGTTAAATCTTTTATTAATCCCGGCAATGCAGGAACCCTGATCCACAGTATTGACAAGCCACTGATATTAAAACCTATCCTGATTATCAAGAAAGATCAGATGCTGGTATCATTAACTCCGAAAGATTTCTCTTTTGTTGTTGAGCAGTGCCTGAGCAAGATCTTTGCGCTTTTCTTCAAATACAGGATGAAGGTGAACCTGCTTCAGCATTCGGCAATCAGCTTTACGATCTGTCTGGATAACAGGGCTCCGTTTGTTGAGAGTTTACTTGGTGAACTGAAGGATGATTTCAGGGTATTATACAATGAAGGACTGGAGCTTGTTACTATCAGACATTATACGCCGCAGACAATAGGGAAATTTACCGGTGGGCGCAGCGTTCTTGTCGAACAGCGCAGCAGAAGTACGGTGATGTTTGTCGTCAGATAATGCTGCCGAAACTCTGAATTATTTTTGTTGACATAACTTCAGCCAGACGTTTGTTGGATTCATGAGTCCAGCCCGCTATATGTGGAGTAAGAATTACCCTTGGGTGCTCCAGGAGGAACTGGTATTCGTCGGGAAGGTTGTTCCGGTGCAATTCCTCAAAATTTGTTTTTTCATATTCCAGAACATCAAGAGCAGCTCCCCTTATTTTACCGGTTTTCAGATTCTGAACCAGATCGGATGTATTAATAATGCTCCCCCTTGATACATTAACTATATATATATTTTTTTTAAACCGGTTTATAAATTCATTATTTACAAGATGCCTTGTCTCAGGTGTCAGCGGAGTATTGAGACTCAGAATGTCACAATCGGAAAAAAGGTCATCCATTACCGATTCCGTTACGAACTGGTCGGCGTAGTTGAATCTGTATTTATCATAGGCCAGAACCCTGGCATTGAAACCTGAAAGACATCTTGCAAAACACCTTCCGGTATTTCCATATCCGATTATTCCGATTGTTTTTCCCATGATCTCCAATCCCCTGTTCACCTCTCTGAACCACTGGCCCTTTTTGACCTCCTCATTGGCTTTACATATATTGTTCAGAAGTGAAAGCAACAATCCAACCGCATGTTCACCTGTTGCATCCCGGTGACCTTCGGGGGCATTGTAGCAGACTATGTTTTTTGATTCTGCGTATTCAACATCTATATTCTCCAGTCCAGACCCTACTCTTCCAATGAACTTAAGCCTGGTTGCCTTTTCAAGCAGATCGCGGTTAAGCGGAAATTTGCTTCTGATAACTATTCCATCATACAGGTGTATGGTCTTCTCCACAAGGGTTAATGTGATCTCCGGTCTGTAATCACACTCCAGTCCGGCTCCAATAAGTTTTTCAGGAAGAAGAGGATGTGTAGAATCTACAAAGAGTACTTTTAGTTTTTCAAAGCCCTGGTCCATTTGCTAATTGTGGATTAAAGTAAATCATATAATAATTCGGGTCTGGATTCTTCCTGGCAGTTTAACCAGCTATTTTCTGTCGAAAAACGGGTTCTTTGATTCTGATGATAATGGTATACCGTAAGCAATCCGTACTTTCGTTTCAAACAACCCAAGTTCCATTGCCGCCTGTCCAATAGTATACATTATCCTGTTATCAACCCTGTTATCCATACATACTGCTGCCGCCGACCCCAGGGCAATGCCCAGATCACCGGTATTAAAGACACATGGAACAAGGGGGTGGTTGTTTTTTTCATCACAACCGGAAAAGCCGCACATTCCACATCTTTTCAATCCGATCGATTTGATCAGTGTTCCAATAATAAAAACAGCGGGGGAATTCTTAATGTTCTCTGCATCCCTCTTAAAGAAAGGAATATCATCTTCTTCAGCAATCCGGCCCATTCTTTCAGCCAGTTTTATTATCGAATCACCTTCAGCGATTATAATTTCGAAAGTATCGATACCTCTTGCCTTTGGAGCTGTCCTTGCAGCCACTGTCATTCGTGCTGCAGTCTCCCTTAGCATTTGATCTGTAACAGTTTTTTCCTTTATGATCGACATTGTTTTCGTATTTTAATTTAGTTTAACCATAAATGCAGGCTTGTAACCGCGCAGGTTACCATCAAAGTCAAATATCTCGTACCCAAGTGTTATTGAGTTAACTCTCTTTTCCATCCGTAGATTTTCTTCATCAAAATACCACTCCTCTACAAACTGAATACGGCCAATATTATCTCTGCTGAACACGGGATCATTCTCAAGACCGGATATTTCGTCAACCGAAAGCGCCTTACTGGTGAAATGATCGTAAGGGACAAGCTCTTTCCGGTAGATTGCATTAAAGATTAGATCGACAAATGCCTCCCTGTTTAGATTTCGCAGACTCTCTTCAGTCCACTGGTTATCAGGTTCGGGATTTTTTACTACTACATCATAAATCACTGTATCGGCAATAACAGGAATATTTAGCTCTGTACGCTGAACAACCGGTTCTTTCTGAACCGGTATATTTTCACTGCAGCCGCATATAAGGATTACAGGAATGAGAAGTGTCAGTATAATGACGTAAACTTCCTTACCGGGTTTTCTCATTTGCCGCATAAGATTATCTGTTTTATCGTTCAAATTTTAACATCTTCCCGGCAGGTTCTCCCCTCAGTTCTCTGTCTCTGTATACAATACTGCCGTTAACAATCGTGTGCGTTACCATAGAACTGAATGTAACGCCTTCCAGCGGAGACCATCCGCATTTATATAATATATTATCTCCTGATACTGTCCATTCAGAGTCCAAATCAACAAGAACCAGATCGGCATAATATCCCTCTCGGATGAATCCGCGCCGGCTGATATTGAAGATCCTTGCCGGCGAGTGACACATTTTCTCTACCATCATCTCAATAGTGATCAGACCCTTTTTTACCATTTCAACCATGGCAACCAGCGAATGCTGAACCATGGGGCCTCCCGATGGTGCATTGAAATAGGTGCCTGATTTTTCTTCCATCGTATGAGGAGCATGATCGGTTGCCACAACATCTATGGTTCCTGCTTTTAATGCTTTGAGAAGAGCTTGCTTGTCCCTTTGCGACTTGATGGCAGGATTCCACTTGATTTTGGTTCCGAGTCTTGCGTAGTCTGCCTGATCGAACCAGAGATGATGTATGCATACCTCGGAAGTGATCCTCTCTTTTTCTGCCGGTGTAAGAGAATCAAACAGTTCCAGTTCCTTTTCTGTGCTTATGTGCAGTACATGAAGCCGTGTATTATACTCCCTTGCCAGATCCACAGCAAAGGAAGAGGAGATATAACAGGCTTCGGCGCTTCTGATTGCCGGATGCATTATTACCGGGACATTCTCCCCGAATTTTCTTTTGTGAGCCAGGGTATTTGCCTGGATCGTTGCCTCATCTTCACAGTGAACAGCAACCGGTATTTTTATTGATGAAAAGATTGTACGGAGTGTTGCATCATCATCAACAAGCATATTTCCTGTGGATGACCCCATAAAGATTTTTATCCCGCAAACGGTAAGCGGGTCGGCCTCCATAAGTTCATTTATGTTATCATTTGATGCACCCAGGTAAAATGAGAAATTTGCCCATGACTTGCCGGCAGCCATTTCAATTTTATCTTTGAGCAGCGCATTGGTGGTTGTCGGGGGACTGGTATTGGGCATTTCCATATAGGATGTTACCCCACCTGCAACAGCGGCTTTGGATTCAGATGATATGTCACCCTTATGGGTCAGACCCGGCTCCCTGAAGTGCACCTGGTCGTCAATAACGCCGGGAATCAAAACCAGGTTCCCGGCTTCGATTACAACAGCCGTATTTTCTTTTTGAACCGGTGGTTCATCATTACGGAAGATCTTTGCTATCCTTCCGTTCTCACATAGTACATGCCCTTTGAAGGAACTGCCCTCATTTATAATCATGGCATTTTTTATCAGAATGGGATGCATAATGAATCTTATTTACGGTTATTAATTTAGTGTCTGTCCATATATTATAGACGGACTCTAGACTGCTCTGTAAGTTCTGAAAAAACTCCTGAACTTCATAATAATAACACCCCACAGTGCTTCATTAAATATTCCACCAGACATTTTGGAACTTCCATGTTTTCTTTCGGTAAATATTATGGGAATTTCAACCACTTTGAAGCCGAGTTGCCATACGGCAAATTTCATTTCTATCTGAAATGCATAGCCCCTGAATTCAATTGCCGAAAGATTTATCGCTTTCAACACACCGGCCCTGTAACATTTAAATCCAGCCGTTGTATCCCTTACCTTCATTCCTGTTATGAGACGTACGTAAGTCGATGCAAAATATGACATTAGAATTCTTCCGAGCGGCCAGTTAACCACATTTACACCTGTTACATACCTGGAACCAATTGCAAGATCCGCTCCATCCTTTTCACAAGCCTTCCTCAGAGCAGGAAGGTAACACGGATCATGAGAAAAATCGGCATCCATTTCAAAAATAAATTCATAATTCTTCTCAAGAGCCCACCTGAAGCCTTCAATATAAGCGGTACCCAATCCCAGTTTGCCTGCTCTTTTTATCAGATGGACCTTACCCGGATATATATCCATACAAATCTCCACACGCGTTGCAGTTCCATCCGGTGAATTGTCGTCAATCACCAATACATGATTTTCCTGTTCAAGCTTGAATATCTCCCGGAGGAGATCTTCTATATTACTGCTTTCATTATAGGTCGGTATAATTATCAGGCACTTGCTCACATCAATTTATTTTATCCTGCTGACGAAGATATTACAAATATATACTTAAATGGAATTTTTTTTATTAAAATCATGGATCACACCAATTAAGTATTTGGAGAATAATTTATTAAAGATTATTATATCTGAAAGTGCCGGTTTTGTATTGTTAATATGAGGAAATGGGTTATATTTGCAAGTCCGGGAGGTTAATAATGATCTGCTCCCTGAGGGGTTAAAATTTCCCTGTTTGTTTTTTGAGATTTTGGTTTGATTTTTTTTGATAGTTGATTGATTTGATAATCAGCTTTACCGGGGTTTCGTTTCGGGTATTTTCAATAAAACTCACATATTTTTTTGAAAGTTTGGAAATAGTTTTTATCTTTGCA